>NZ_JAUBQQ010000050.1:0-43710 GCF_036701335.1 Microcoleus sp. Pol12B5
TCGAAAGCGGCAGATTGCTAATCTGTTAAGGGTGTTAACATCCTTCGAGGGTTCAAATCCCTCCCTCTCCGTTTTAGAGCTTCTAGGAAAAAATTCCTTTTAATCAAATTTTTGGACGGGATAGAAGCCCATCCCACAAGAAAATTTTGTGGGATGGGCTTCTATCCCGTCCCAATTATTTTTGCAATTCAAGTCTAGTCTAGCCGCAATAATCGACTACTAAATCTAATTCAATGTCTTCATCGCTTCGACAAATTGCCGCGATATAAATGGCAAAATCTCTTCATTCTTGCTATTCTCTTTCCCCTCGGTAAATACAACCAACAAATACGGCCGCAAACCGGATATTTCAATATAAGCAGCATCGTGACGCACTTGACTTGTCAGTCCCGCTTTTGACCACAATTTTGCTGATTCTGGCAATCCCCCGCCTAAAAAACCTGTAACTTGATTTTCGGGATCTGCCTCTAATTCTGCGGGGTCTAAACTGCGTTTCATTAAACCCATCATTTCTTGCGATGCTTGGGCAGAAACAGCTACGCCGCCGATTATACTGTGCACCAAACGCGCCGCTGCATTTGTGGTCAGCATATTTCTATTTTCCATTAATTCTCCCAGACAAGCTCGCTCGCGACCATAGGGGCCGTCACACCAGGTTTTCTGATTGACGTTAATATTTTGTAATTCCGGCCAATCCAATGATTGAAAGTAACGGTTGACGATGTTTCGCTGCTGTTTCCAACTTTCAAAGGGGCCTGGTGATAATTCTGGGCCACTGGTGGTGCCGGTGAGGGCGTCTACTACTAAACTGGTGGCGTCGTTGCTGGAATCAACTATCATATCTCGGACGGCACGTTCTAATTCTGGCGATGTTTGAATCATGCCTTTTTGCGCCCATTCCCAGATGGCAACGAGGTAGAATAATTTGACGATGCTGGCTGGATAAATTCGTTCGGAAGCTCTAGCGCTAAAACCTCGCGGTTGATATTTCCAAAATTCTTCTGCACTCAGGGCGCCACCTGTATTGACTCGCACTGGGGGATCGTAGACTATCCATGTAATGGCTATACGATCGCCACTTAATCCTGTAAATTCTGACAATGCGGAGTCTATAATGCTACTGCCGAGGTTTTCTAATTGTTCGTCTTTGTGAAAAAATGTCATGGTTAATGGCTGACGGTTAACGGTTAACGGCTAACAGCTAATGGCAATCTATCGTTAAATGCGAACAATTAACAGCACACAATGAGCAATTAGCAATGGCCAATTATCAATTATCTGATGTTGTGGAGTACCGGGCCCGATCGCACATAAATATTTACGATTCCCCAAAGTGCGATCGATTGGCAACTCAAGCAGCGCTGGGGCGACATTTGCGCGTCTTTGACCCCCCCCTAAGACAGAGCGATGTAAACTTGGATACAACGGCTGTGATGGTGCGGCTGTGCGAAGATGATTATCCGGGATGGCTGGATATTCGAGATGTTGAGTTGCTCGCTCCGACAGAAACATTGTACAATCCTCTCGTGGTTTCTGAGACCCAAATAAAGGAAAAATTACCACTTGTAATTACTTTTGCTCGCGAGGCTATGAACCAATCCAATTATTATCTTTGGGGCGGTACAGTCGGGCCGAATTATGATTGTTCGGGATTGATGCAAGCTGCTTTTGTGGCTGCGGGAATCTGGTTGCCGAGGGATGCTTATCAGCAGGAAGCTTTTACTAAACCTATTAGTATCAGTGCTTTAAAACCGGGAGATTTAGTATTTTTTGGCACGCCCGAAAAAGCAACTCATGTAGGATTATATCTCGGAGATAATCGCTACATTCACAGTTCTGGAAAAGCACAAGGTCGCAACGGTATCGGTATCGATGTTTTGTCCGAGGATGGCGATCTAGTCAGTCAAGCTTATTACCAGCAATTGCGGGGATATGGTAAAGTTGTGGAAAGTTATCAACCTAGTTAGTTGTTGACGGTTGACGGTTGACTGTTAATATTATCGAATAAAAAAATGGACGCTGCATTATTTTTGGAAAAATTAGCTAGACAGCAAGCTGAGGCTGAGGTTGTTCTGGATGTTTCGGTGGTAGTGCCGGTCTATAATGAGGTGGAAAGTTTGCCTCATTTGATTGAGGCGATCGCCTCTTCTATCCAACCATCGGGACTCAGCTATCAAATTATTTGTGTAGATGACGGTTCTAAGGACGGTTCTGCTGAACTTCTGCAGCAATTAGCCAGCACTCGCGATGACCTTTGTGCTGTAATTTTGCGCCGCAATTACGGGCAAACTGCTGCCATGTCGGCAGGTTTCGATCGCGCTCGCGGTCGTGCTATTGTTACCCTAGACGGCGATTTGCAAAATGACCCTGCTGATATTCCGCTATTGTTGGCAAAGTTAAATGAAGGCTACGATTTAGTTAGCGGCTGGCGCAAAAATAGGCAGGATAATACTATTAGCCGGTTGATTCCTTCTAAAATTGCAAACTGGTTAATTGGTCGCGTTACAGGCGTAACTTTGCACGACTACGGCTGTTCTTTGAAAGCTTATAAATCAGAGTTGGTAGCAGACTTGAATCTGTACGGGGAATTGCACCGCTTTTTGCCAGCGTTGGCGTTTATTGAAGGGGCGAGAATTGCAGAAATGCCTGTGCGACACCACGCCCGCCGTTTCGGTCAAAGTAAGTACGGAATTTGGCGGACTTTTCGGGTGTTGATGGATTTGTTAACTATTTCTTTTATGAAAAAGTTCCTGACTCGACCGATGCACGTTTTTGGACTTTTGGGACTGAGTTCTATGACCTTGGGAACGGTTTTAGGAATTTATTTGACAGTCTTAAAATTGGGTTTTGGTCAAATTATTGGAAATCGTCCTTTGCTGATTTTGGCTGTAGTTTTGCTGTTGACTGGCGTGCAGTTATTTTGTTTTGGTTTGCTGGCGGAAGTGATGATGCGGACTTATCACGAGTCGCAGGGAAAACCGATTTATCGGGTGCGCGAGGTGTTTGGTTCTAAGTAAGGGTTCGATACCAATTATACTCTGCCATAAAAAGAGGGAAAGTTTTGAGTTGTAAGTTAAATAATTTAAAACTCAAAACTCAAAACTATTTCCTAATCTTCAATTCTCTCATCTAAAATCTCAAATTTCAAATCTAAAATTGATTGACTTTTTGAGCTTGTCGGAGAGATGTAATAGTTGCGATCGCGTGTTCGGCGACTGCATCTATTTCGGCTTCGGTATTGAAGCGGCCAATACCAAACCGAATTGAAGCATAAGCTAATTTGTCCGATCGCCCGATCGCTGCTAAAACATGGGATGGAGATATTTTTGCGGAAGTGCAAGCAGAGCCCGAAGAAACTGCCGCCGCCGGTTGCAAACCCAACATCAACGCTTGACCGTCAACGCCACCTACACTAATATTGAGATTTCCCGGCAATCTCTTAGTAGCGTGACCGTTGAGAAAAACATCGCCCAATTCGCTCAAATTTTCCCACAAACGCTGCCGCAAATTAACCACTCGTTCTGTTTCCGACGGCATTTCTGCAATTGCCAATTCAACTGCTTTGGCAAACCCAACTATTTGCGGTGGGTAGAGAGTGCCCGATCGCATTCCCCGTTCGTGGCCTCCTCCGTGCATCTGCGGCGCTAGCTGCACTCTCGGTTTGTTGCGGCGCACGTAGAGAGCACCGATCCCTTTTGGCCCGTAAATTTTGTGGGCTGTCAAGGACATTAGATCGATATTCATCTCCTCTACGTCGAGGGGAATTTTGCCGATCGCCTGTGCCGCATCTGTGTGAAAAAGAATGTCATTTCCGCGACAAATTGCAGCAATTTCTGCGATCGGCTGGATGACACCAATTTCGTTGTTAGCAGTCATCACTGAAACTAAAATTGTGTCGGCCCGAATCGCTTTTATCAAATCGCCTATATCAATCAGCCCGTCGCTTTTCACGGGTAAAACAGTAATGTCAAACCCCAATTTTTGCAAATAGGTACAGGGGTCGAGAATTGCATTGTGTTCGGTTTTTACTGTGATAATGTGCTTTCCTTTACTGAAATAAGCTTCGGCGATGCCTTTGATCGCTAAGTTATTTGCTTCGCTTGCACCGCTGGTAAAAACAATTTCTTCGGGGGAAGCATTGATCGCTTCTGCTATGATTTGTCGTGACTGTTTTACTGCTGCTTCTGCTTCCCAGCCGTAGACGTGGTTGATACTGGCTGCGTTGCCGAATTGTTCGGTGAAATACGGCAGCATCGCATCAAGTACCCGTGGATCTACCGGGGTTGTGGCGTGGTTGTCGAGGTATATAGGGCGTGCGGACATAGTGCAGTTTTGGGTGAAAAAAGTGTTAGGTTTATTGTAGACGAGCCCCTTGTTCTACTACAAAACTTTATAATTAACATATATTTGTAAAGATTTATGCGAGCTGACATTCAGGGATTAGAAATTACTGTCGGTGAGCTCAAGCACCTCACAGGCGCGGGGCCCGATCGCGTATACCGGCCGGCGACAGCGACTAAGTTTGCCCGCGAAGCTTTGAAAACAGTCGGTTTAATTGTTTTGGTTCTCATCAGTTGTTGGCTGCTGGTTGCGATATTTCCTAGAGCTTATTTGTTGTGGTTCGCCCTTCATTTGCTTGCGATAGTCGGTTTAATCCTTGAGGATGCGTGGAAAATTCGGTGCAGTCGGCAAAACAAAGATTTAATCAATCTTTTTGATGATGTAGATCGCTATAATGGTATAATCGAAGCGATCGCCATTAATGATCGGATAGAAGATGCTGGGAATGCGGGAGTCAAAATCGGCGATCGGGCAAAAGTCATTCAAGCCTTGCAGCTAATCAGAGACGATTTAGTTCGAGCTTTGAAAACCGAAAGAATTCTCAGGGAAAACAAAAAATTTGTCGCTACTAACTCCGAATTGTTTGCCAATAATTTGAGAACTTTGAATGCCATGCAAATTAGCGATCGAGCCAGCGAACAGGGGCGATTGCTCAACGAAGCTTTGCAAGTAGCCGTGGGAGTTCAAGCAGAAATGAAAAAGTTGCAAGATCGAAACGCTGCTAATTTTAAAAATGGCAAAAGTTAGTAACGTGCAAGGTTGCGTGCGCCTCTTGCCCAGTAGCAATATTCAGCTTACTGAACCGATCGAACTCAAACACATTCTCCAAATTATAAGTTATGAAAATTGTGAAAAAAATATCATAACTATTGTAAATTTTTTCCAGTTAGGTAACAGGTAAGGATATCTTGGAAAGGTGACGTTAACAACCAGGTCAGTATGTCTTCTGCCAAACCCAAGATTATAGTTCTCGACGACGATCCGACTGGTTCTCAAACCGTGCACAGTTGCTTGCTGCTGACACGTTGGGACGAAGACACCCTGCGTTTGGGGCTGCGGGACAAGTGCCCGATTTTCTTCATACTGACAAATACTCGATCGCTAACTCCCGAAAAAGCAGCCTCCGTCACCCGCGAAGTGTGCCAAAATCTAAAAAGGGCGATCGCCAACGAAAAAATCGAAGACTTCCTAATAGTTAGCCGTTCCGATTCTACCCTGCGCGGTCACTATCCCATCGAAACCGACGCGATCGCCGAAGAACTTGGCCCCTTCGACGCCCATTTTCTAATTCCCGCCTTTTTTGAAGGAGGCAGAATTACCCGCCACAGCGTGCATTACCTAATGGTTAACAGCGTCGCAACGCCAGTTCACCAAACTGAATTTGCCAAAGATTCAGTCTTCGGCTACAGTCACAGTTACCTGCCAGACTACGTAGAAGAAAAAACCAAAGGTCGCATCAAAGCTGATGCAGTCGATCGCATTTTACTAGCAGACATCCGCTACGGAAGTTTAGATCGACTGATGGAGATGAAAGACAACCAATGTGCAGTTGTGGACGGCGAAAGCCAAGGCGATTTAGACACATTTGCCAAACATATTCTCGCTGCCGCCAGTCAAGGCAAAAAGTTTTTATTCCGCAGCGGGGCGAGTATTTTAACATCCTTAGCTGACCTCGGCCCGCAACCAGTAGCAGCCGACGAAATGGCAAAATACGTGAGGGACGGCAAACCGGGTGCAGTAATAGTTGGTTCCCACGTTAAGAAAACTACTGAACAATTGGAACGCTTGTTAAAAGAACCCAATATAGTTAGCATTGAAATAGATGTATCTCACTTGTTAGAAGATTCATCAGAGTATCGCACCCAAATGCTCGATGAAACTCTCGAAAAAGTCCGCACTTCTCATGCCGATGGTAAAACGCCTGTAATTTATACCAGCCGCAAGGAACTCGAATTTGACAATGCAGAAATTAGGTTAAAATTTGGAGAGGCGGTTTCTGCTTTACTGATGGATATCGTGCGGGGACTGCCTGTCGATATCGGATTTTTGATTAGCAAGGGCGGCATTACTTCTAATGATGTTTTGAGTACAGGTTTGTCGCTAAAAAGTGTCAGGCAAATCGGTCAAATTATTGCAGGTTGTTCGGTGGTGAAAACCGATGCAGATCATCCTCTGTTTCCCAATTTACCTGTGGTTTTGTTTCCGGGAAATGTGGGGGATAGCCATGCTTTGGCTACGGTTTATAAGCGGCTGAGCAAGTAGTAGAGCTCGTTGAATCGCAGATTAACGCAGATGAATGTAGCTTCAAGTTAGGGAGTAAAATGTTCATCTGCGGTTCGTCGCTGGGTTTCAATGCTCGATCGAACTTTATGGCAATTGCCACTGCACGGCAACTTCAAAAAAAATCTCTAGCCTTCTTTTTCCTTGCCAAATCCACCCAACTATGATATGATAGAGAGTCTGTCCGTAACTAAAGCCGATCGCCAAAGTAGAAAATCGCCTCATCGTTAGGCACTATCAAAAAAATTAGATTTCTCAAAAATACTTACCTCAGAACTCTACATATAGAGCCAACAGCACCAGATATACTGCTATCAGTAGCGTTTCCAGCTTGTACCCGCCTAAATTTTCAAATTAAGTAGAAATTTCCACATAGTAATTTTTAGCTGAAAGGATTAGCATATAAGGGTGACAGAACATTATCATCCCCTAAACTCATTAAAAGATGGCCATTGGTTCAAGCTGATCTGTGGGGCGAGCTTTCAACATCTGCCTGCTGTACGGAATCTCACCTTGGCTTACACCTTAGCAGGCGCTGACTGTATCGATGTCGCGGCAGATCCCGCCGCCGTCGCCGCAGCGAAAGAAGCCCTACAAGTGGCCAGCGAATTACAGGCAAGAACTCAAAACCGCAGGTTTGGCGGCAAAGGGTTGCCGTTGCTGATGGTGAGTTTAAATGATGGGGAAGACCCGCATTTTCGCAAAGCCGAATTCAACCCAGCCGATTGTCCGGTGGACTGCTGGCGGCCGTGCGAAAAAATATGTCCAGCCGAAGCAATAGTTTTTCAGAGTGCTGGCAGTGGTTTTTCCGGGGTGATAGACCAGCAATGCTATGGCTGCGGTCGCTGTCTGCCGATTTGTCCGAGCCAACTAATTTATACTCGTTCTTACGTGTCTGCTCCCGCCGCGATCGCACCTTTAATCTTGCAATCCGGTGCGGACGCCCTAGAAATCCACACGCAAGTAGGCAGAGAGGCAGATTTTGCGCGACTTTGGTCGAGCATAGCTCCCTGGGTCGCTCAACTCAAGGTAATAGCAATTAGTTGCCCGGATGGAGACGGTTTGATTGATTATTTGCGGACACTCTATCAAATAATTTCCCCCCTTCCTTGTCCGCTAATTTGGCAAACGGACGGTAGGCCAATGAGCGGAGATATCGGAACAGGAACTACCAGAGCCGCGGTCAAACTCGGTCAAAAAGTTTTGGCTGCCCAGTTGCCGGGATACGTGCAACTTGCAGGCGGCACTAATGCTCACACTGTCAGCAAGTTGAGAGCCGAGGGACTGATGAAGGATGCCGGGAAAAATTCGTCAGATCCCCCTGTCCAATACATTGCAGGTGTAGCTTACGGCAGCTATGCCAGGGTTTTGCTATCGCCAATTTTAGAACAGTTAGAAACAATGCAGACCGATCGAGCCTATGCCGTTCCGGTGGCAGTCACGCGGCCAGGAGCCGGAGTTCAAACATCTCGGCTACCTCAGCTCGAAGCCGTCCCAGAACTTCTCTCACAGGCCGTAAGTTTAGCTCGTTCTCTAGTTTCCCCGCTCAAAGAATTTTAGTCAGTAGTCAGTAGTCATTAGTCATTAGTTAGTGGTTAGTAGTTAATTCCAACAACAACTGGCAACTGACACATAACAACTGGCAACTGACAACAGACTAAAAAGTTGAAAACGTCACCGAACACATCGAGGCGAATGCAGATTACAGACGACCTCAACAGATTATTAGACATCGTGCCAGATGAGATCCGGCAGCCCTTAGAGCAGCACCCGCAGCGCAACAATCTCATTGAGATTGTCATGGATTTGGGCCGCCAACCTGAAGCTCGTTTTCCATCCTTGGCCGAACCTCTTTCTCAAACGCCGATTACCAAAGCACACCTCCACTATTGCATCGAGCGAGTCGGCCACTTCGGCGGCGACAACCGAGCCGGTATCGAGCAAACCCTGCACCGAATTAGCGCCATACGCAACCGCAGCGGCGAGATTATCGGCTTGACTTTGAGGGTGGGCCGCGCTGTGTTCGGGACGATCGGCATTATCCGCGATTTGGTGGAAACCGGTCAGTCAATTTTGATGCTCGGCCGCCCCGGTGTTGGCAAAACCACGGCCCTGCGGGAAATTGCCCGCGTGCTTGCCGATGACTTGGAAAAACGGGTGGTAATCATCGACACCTCCAACGAAATTGCCGGAGATGGAGATATTCCCCACCCAGCGATCGGTAGAGCTCGCAGAATGCAAGTTTCCCGTCCCGAACTCCAGCACCAAGTTATGATCGAAGCAGTGGAAAACCATATGCCGCAAGTGATCGTGATTGACGAAATCGGCACGGAACTCGAAGCTTTGGCTGCTCGGACGATCGCCGAAAGGGGCGTGCAGTTGGTCGGTACCGCCCACGGGAACCGGATCGAAAACTTGATGAAAAACCCGACTCTGGCAGATTTAATTGGGGGCATCCAAGCGGTGACGCTGGGAGATGACGAAGCAAGACGGCGCGGTTCTCAAAAGACGGTTTTGGAACGCAAAGCACCGCCAACTTTTGAAATTGCCATCGAAATGCTGGAACGCCAGCGCTGGGTAATCCACGAGCGAGTTGCAGATTCGATCGACACTCTGCTGCGGGGACGCGAACCGAGCCAGCAAATCAGAAGCGTCAGCGAGACAGGAGAAGTAATTATCGAGCAGGAGTCGGCAAATCCCCCCGCCCGGTTTCCGGGGATGGCAGCTTCCAGCGGCCCGGCTGCGGTATCGGCAATCCGGCCCGTCACACCGATCTCAGGGTGGCGGAGTGCTGGCAAAATGGTGCCGATGCCCGCTCCCAGCGAGAACTTAGCTGCTAAGAGCGCGCCGGTTGCTGAGACTCGGTATTTCGAGCAACTGCTCGAAGAATCCCTGTCCGTCGAGCCTGTACCTAAGCCCGGACGTTATTCCCATAATGTCGGCCCTAACGGCGAAGATTTGCCCCTCCACGTTTATCCTTACGGCATAGCTCGCCACCAGCTCGAACAGGTTATTTCGACGCTGAACCTGCCGATACTGCTGACCAAGGATATTGAGAGCGCTGACGTGGTTTTGGCTTTGCGATCGAACGTTCGGAACCAGTCGAAATTGAGGCACTTGGCCAAAACTCGCCAAGTTCCCCTGCACACAATTAAGGCAGGCACTATTCCCCACGTAGCGAGAGCTTTGCGACGGCTGTTGGATATGGATGACCCCGGCACCCCGGAAGTAGCAGACCTCGCCTTATTCGCCCGCAGCGGTTCTTCTGACGAGCTCGAAGCTCTGGAAGAAACGCGCTTAGCAGTCGAGCAAATTGTCATTCCCAAGGGACAGCCGGTGGAACTCCTGCCCCGTTCTCCCAACGTCCGCAAAATGCAGCACGAACTTGTGGAACACTATCACCTGAAGTCCCACAGTTTTGGGGAAGAACCCAATCGCCGCCTGCGGATATATCCAGCTTAAAGTTGGAGATTACTGCCTTTGAAGGCAGAAGGTGGAAGGCAAAAGGGATAATTTTTTCCTGGCTTCTGTCTTTTACCTTTTGCCTTTTTCCTTTAAGTACCTGGCAAGTTTCTGATATGATGTGGTGTAACACTGTTCTTGTTCAGGCGATCGGCTAAATTCCCAATTTCTACTTCCAAACTCCCCAATTCCCAATTCCCAATACTTCTACTGCACGAGCTTACAAGTTCCCCAATTCCCAATAGTTCAGCTACGCACTTCCCTTCGGCTCCCTGCGGCTTTGCGAACCGACGAGCCGCAGGCTAGCAGCTATGCTCAGCACCAACTCAGCATCAGCTCAGTAAAAGTTACCACTTCCCAAATTATTAAATTAATCTACCTCAGTGGACATGAATGATTCCATAATTCAGCTATTTATAAACTTAATTACTACTGAGATGGGTGTGCGAATTAGAACCCAAGATCGAGCGGATTTGTCTCATAAAATCATGAGTCGGATGAGAGAAAAAAAAATTGCAGAACCAGAACAATATTATAGACTTTTAACCGCCAAAAAATTTGAAAGTAAAAATGAATGGGCAAAATTAGTATTACTATTAACAACAACTGAAAGTTATTTTATGCGAGATAAAGGACAGTTTGCTCTGTTAAAAAGAGTAATTTTTCCTGAATTGATAGAGCAGAAAAGAAACTTGCACAAGACATTGGGAATGCAGCCGACACTGCGAATCTGGAGTGCGGGCTGCTCCACCGGTGAAGAACCTTATTCTTTAGCTATTGTTTTAAAACAATTGATTCCCGATTGGGAGCAATGGAAAATATTAATTTTAGGTACAGACATCAATGAAAAAGTAATCAAAAAAGCGCCCCAGGGAGTTTACAGTCATTGGTCGTTTCGCTTGGTTGAACCGCAGATACAAAAGCAGTATTTTCATCAGAGGCAAAATGATTGGGAAATTAATCTAGAATTGCGCGAAAGTGTCAACTTTAGCTGTGTAAATTTAATCAAAGATGAGTTTCCTAATATTTACCAAAATCTTTATAATATAGACTTAATTTTGTGTAGAAACGTTTTTGTGTATTTTGAACATAAGTATATTTCACTGGTACTGCAAAAATTTTCCAAGACACTGAGACCTGGAGGATATTTAATGACCGGTCACGCTGAAGTTTACGGTCAAATTATGAACGAGTTTGAACCCAAGATTTTCCCGGAGTCAGTGGTGTATCAGCGTCGGGATGCAGTACCGGATGAACGCTGTCAAATAGAGTCTAGGGTTGCGACTTTAGATGAAGCAAACTCGGCATTTCGGGAATTCCCGAAAGCAGATACTATGGGCGATGATAGTGGTGAGTTGCTAACAGGAGAAACTATGCCACCTATTTTTACTACTAACAGCAATTTTCCAGAGATAGAGATGCCGCCCGTATTAAAAATAAGTAATCTGCTGGGGAATATGCTGCCATCTCGCTATCTGGAGGACGGCTTACCGAACAATGCCGTGTCAGTTACAGAAAAAAAAATAGCAGAAAATACTCAAAATCAAACGCTTCAAATGCTAATTTTAGAGGCTAAGAAATTATTTAAAAATCAAGATTATGCTGAGGCTATCAACAAGGCACAAGAGGCAATAGACTTGCAGGGACATAATTTTGATGCTTATTTTTTAATCGCTCAAGTTCAGGCCAATGCCGGCAATTATTCTCAGGCAATAGAATACTGTAATCGAGCTAGAAAAGTAGAGCCGGGATCAGTATATACTGATTATTTACAAGCTCAAATTGCTGAAGAACAAGGTCAATTAGAAACAGCAAAAAAATTATTAAAGAGGACTATTTATATGTGTCCATCTTTTGTTTCAGCTTATATAGAGCTAGGGAATATATACAATAAAGAAGGCCAAGTAAAAAGAGCTCTTAAAATGTACCATTCATCTTGTGAAATCTTGAAAGTGCTGCCGCCAAACACTCCCATAGATTCACAGGGAAAAATGACAGCTAGTCAAGTGCTGATGAATGTTAAAAAAAAATTGTTAAAATTATACAGTAAAGAAACTGTACACTAAAATATGGAAACTAAACCGTATCTTATCTTTGAACAGAACGGTTTTCTCTGCGGTATAGAAGCCTGCTACGTTCGGGAAATTTTCTTTCTGCCGGAGTTGACAGCAATTGCAGAAGCACCTCAAGATATTGTTGGGGCGATCGACCTTCGGGGCGAAATTCTGCCCATGATGGATCTGAATATGCGTTTTGGATACGCTTGGCAGGAGTATTCTGTGACAGATAGTACGATCGTCATAGAGTGGCAAGAATCGAAAGTTGGTATAATTGTCAATCAAGTTCGCGAAGTTAAGGAACTCTCAGAAGAGGCTATCACTCCGCAGCTATCTTACGGACGAGAGAATTCAGAAGCTTCTCATTATTTTGTAGCTGGACTTGCCCGCTGCGAAGCCAATATTATCATGCTGCTGAATCTCGATCACTTAATTCGATATTCTCCCGAAAAGTCAGAGGAAAGCTGGCCTGTTTCTCTAAGCAATGCAGGTAGTGAAGCAGCAGCAGGTGAGGCAGAAACAGAAAATTTACACGGGCAAATAAATGCAAAAGTGTTAGGTAAAACTCCTAAAATTTTGAGCAAGCGTCACGTTTTTTGCCCGCAGGCTACCCCAGAAGAAAAAGCAATTTTTCAATCGCGCGCTAATCATTTGAGGCAGCGAGGCGAGGGGGAAAATGATACTGCAATTAATATGTCCCTGGCGGTTTTTGTTTTGAATAGCGAATACTTTGGTATTCATTTAGATCTAGTTCGCGAATTTACTGATATCAACCAAGTAACTCCGGTTCCTTGCACTCCCGATCGCATAGTGGGAAATATAAACTTACGCGGAGAAATTGTGACGCTAATTGATATTCGCAGTGTTTTAAATATGTCTTTAAATATGTCGGAGACTGCCAATTATCTCTCTAAGGCGATCGTTGTTGAAGTGGCGGATTTGGTCGCTGGTATAGTTGTTGACGAAATATTAGATATTATATACTTAAATGTGTCGGAAATTGCGGCTGTTCCGGCAGCACTGCATTCTGCCAACCGCGAATATCTACGGGGGACAGCTATTTATGGGGAAAAAATGATGGCTATTCTCAACTTGCAAAAACTGCTGACAAAAGGAGGAGTAGTTGTTGATGAAGAGGTTTGAATCCAAAACAGGACTTACGCAAAGTATATCTGTCATGAGTGCAGTGAAGCATCTGGCTTGATACTTCATTTCCTTCGCAATCCCGATCCAACGCAGAGATCAAGACTGGTAACGAGCGGGACTTAGCATGAGAGAATTATCTTGAAATGCGTCTAGGACTAAAGAAGTTAGTTATACCACAATACGGTTCAGTTAAACTCGATCTCCCTAGCCCCCCTTCTAAATGGGGGGACCAACAAGAACTTACTCAAAATCCTCGCAACGATGGGGGGGATGCGACGGGAATCTCTGAGGAATAAATAGTTTTAACCCAAGCGTATTGAGTTATACCAAATCCGCTTTTCAAGCGAGATTTAACTAAGCAATCTAATTCGTGTATTCACGTGCTTAAATTAAGGAGAAAAATATGTTTTCTAAGTTAATAAGATTAAATATTAGAAATAGAATGCTGCTGGCATATGTAGCGCCCGCAACTATATACTTGGGTTTTCCCGTGCTAGTTTATACAACTACTAATCAAGTGTTGAATAATTTTGCAGAAGTAGAAAGGATAGAAAATGTGATCAGAGACACAAATGATATGTCCGCAGGTGCTGAACAAATGGTACGGGGAATGCGCGGGTATTTAATCAATAAAAATCCGCAGTTTTTAAAGGATTTTAAGACAGGTGGAGAATTAGCTCGTGAGTCTGGAAATAGTGCGGAGTTGAAGATAGAAAATCCTGAACAGAGAATGCGTTTAGAGAAGATGCTAGAACTATGCAACGAATATTATGACGGTTCTAGCGAAATAGTTGCTTTATTACAAAAAAATAATAGAACTGCTGCCTTGGCTCTCTTTAACACCGGAAAACAGACACAATTTGTGGATGAATTTGTGGAAATAAATAAGCAATTTCGCGACATAGAAGTAAAAGCGATTAAACAAGCTACAGAAAAAACGAAGCAATCTTTAGTTTTCCTGATCTCGGCATTGGTATTTGGTTCCGTGTTTTTATTGGTGTTAGGTGCGGTTATAGCTTGGCTGATTTCATCAGGAATTGCCCAAACTATAGATCGCGCAATTAGCTCGATCGCCACTTCTTCCACTGAGATTGCAGCCACCGTGGAAGAACAGGAACGCATGGCAAGCCAGCAAGCAGCTTCCGTAAATCAAACTACTACTACAATGGACGAATTGGGAGCCTCTTCCAGGGCGACATCACAGCAGATAGAAACAGCCGTCGTTCAAGCAATGCAAGCTTTGAATTTAGCTGGAGGTGGCACAAAAGCTGTAGAACAAACTTTAGAAGCAATGGCAACTCTGAAAACTAAAGTTCAGGATATCCAAGGACAAATTATAGAGTTGAGCGAACAAACAGATCACATTGGTAATATCTCAAGTGTAGTTAGCGACTTGGCTAATCAAACTAATATGTTAGCACTCAATGCTGCTGTTGAAGCAGTGCGGGCAGGAGAACACGGCAAAGGGTTTGGCGTGGTGGCGTCAGAAATTCGCAAACTTGCCGATCGCAGTAAAAAGTCAGGAGCGCAAATTAATCTATTAGTTGCTGATATTCAAAAGGCGATTAACTCAACGGTAATGGTGACAGACGAAGGAACTAAAACAGTAGAATCGGGCGTGAATATTGCCTCAGAAACTGCAGCGGCATTTGCAGGAGTTGCCAATGCCATTAACAATGTGGTTTTGAGTTCTCAGCAAATTTCGCTGAATGCGAAACAGCAATCGATCGCGATCGAACAGGTAGTGCAAGCTATGAACTCTCTCAATCAAGCCGCAGCACAGACCGCTTGCGGTATCAGTCAAACTAAAGTCGGTACTCAAAAATTGAATGAAGCAGCCTTAGATTTGAAAGCAGTTTTGTAGGAAAGTAATGAATTATGAGTAGTTCCCCAAAAAGGACAAATATATCCTTAAGAATTAAAGCAATTGCTTTGGCGATCGACCTCGCTACAATTCCAGCGATATTAATGGGAGTAATAACTTGTTTATGGGCAAATGCAAATAAAAACCTAATATCAAATCAGCAGTGTAGTGAGTTGTGAGTTATTATTAGGGGGTTGTTATTTTTTCTTTACTACCACTTCCCACTTCCCAATACTTCGGCTACCCGATCATACAATTTTCCAGTTCTCTCTACTTAGACTATGCGAGCTTACAAGTTACCAGTAACCGATTCCCAGTAACTAATGATTAACAATTTTTTCCAAAAAATGCAGCATCGACTGTTGCTACTCCTAATTTTAAGTACCTTGATTCCCGTATCTATTGTTGGTTGGTATGGAATTTCTTCTTCAACAGAAGCACTGCAAAATTTAGCATTAATAACCCTTAGTGACAGTGTTAATTCCACCGCCAATCAAATGACTAACAAATTAGAAAATCTGAGAGCAGATATTTTGTTTCTCCGCAAAACTCCCCCAGTTCAGGGAATGATTAGAGCTAGAGAAGGAAATGGATTAGACAAACAAACTAATTCAACTTATAAAGATTGGGTTTATAGAATGCAACTCACATTTTTATCCCTGATGGAAGCCAAGCCATATTATATGCAATTGCGTTATATAGATAACAGCGGTAAGGAGATCGTGCGCGTAGATTCTGACGGCATCAATATCAAAGTTATTCCAGATTCTCAACTACAAAATAAAGCAGACACAGATTACTTCTCGGCAACTATGAAGCTAAAATCAGGAGAAGTCTATGTGTCTTCCTTAAATCTGAATAAGGAAAGGGGGAAAATAGAAATTCCTTACAAGCCAACAATTCGCTATGCCACTCCAATTTTTAATCCCAAAGGAGAAAGACAAGGCTTTGTGATTACTAATGCTCTGGGTAGCACTCTGCTCGATATGGTTAAAAATTTCAATCCTGAACTATCAGACCAATCTTTTATCTTAAATCAAGATGGGTATTATCTGGCTCATCCCAATCCTAAAAAAGCATGGGGATTTGAACTCAAAACCAAGGAAAATGTCAAAAATGATTATTCAGGAGACCTTGTTGCTAAAATACTCTCAGGTGGTCAGGGAAATATTGATAATAGGGATCTAGTGATTAGCTATAATACAGTTTTTCCCAGCAAACAAAATACTAATAAATTTTTAGTGGTAGTGGATAGTTCACCCAAAAAATTGCTATTTTATTCCATCGATTCGCTTCAAAAAATAGCAGCGTTGATTGCTATTGTTTCCCTGGCTGTGGTGCTGGGATTTGGCTGGTTTTTTCTCAAACAGATTGTTGCTCTCATTCGGGGGCTGATTTACCAAATATCCTCATTTTCAATGCAAATAGAATCTAATATGAATAGGCAAGAACAAATAGCAGATAGGCAATTTGTTTCGGTCAATCAAACAACTATAACTCTAGAAAATTTGGGCAGATCTTCTCAGCAGACAGCCGAGCAAGCTGAGTCTGTTGCCATTGCCGCTCGCCAAGCTTTAAATCTAGCCGAAGAAGGTACTAAAAAGGTAGATCAAACTCTCAATCAAATGCTGAATCTTAGAGAAGCTGTGGTGGCAATTTCTAAGCAAAATCATCGACTCGACGACAGCACGAGTCAGATTGGCAATATATCGACTCTCGCAAGTTTGGTTAGCGATTTAGCCAGCCAAACTAATATGCTGGCTCTCAACGCCGCTGTTGAAGCAGTCAGAGCCGGCGAGTACGGTAAAGGTTTTGCGGTGGTAGCAAGCGAAATTCGTAAGTTAGCAGATGAAAGCCAACAAGCAGCACAAAAGATTAATGGTATTGTTCCAGAAATTAAGGGCGCGATCGACTCCACGGTGAAAGCAACTGAAGATAGTCGCAAAACGGTTGCAGAAGGGGTGAAAACAGCACAAGATACGGCAGAAGCTTTTACGGGTGTGAGGGAAGCTTGCAATCTGGTGTTTGCTAGCAACCAGCAAATTTCATTTAATGTTAAACAGCAGGCGATAGCAATTCAGCAAGTAGGTGATGCCATGAGTTCTATGAAGGAATCCGCGTCTCAAACAGTCAGCGGCATTACTCAAGTTAAAATTGGTACTCAACAACTCACAGAAGCTGCATTTAATCTTAAAGAAGTAGTGTAGTCATTAGTCATTAGTCCTTAGCAATCGACTGAGTATTCAACATAATTATCATTAGCAATTACCCATGAGCCATGCTCAATTACCTATTACTCAATAACATATATGATGATTGAAGATCAAGAACTTCGAGATGTATTTAAAGTCGCTAGTCAAGAACACTTACAGAAACTAGACGACGGATTGCTGTACTTAGAACAATATCCGAGCGATTTAGCTAAGTTAGAACAATTGTTGCGGGAAACCCATTCTCTTAAAGGTGATGCTGGGATGCTGGGAGTAAAAAATGTAGCATCTTTAGCTCATCAAATGGAGCATATTTTGGGAGCTGTCAAACGGGGAGAAGCTCAACTGAATTCGGATATTAGCGATCGACTTTTACAAGGTTTAGACGCCATGCGGAAACTCGTTAACGAAGCCGTTACCGGCGAAGATTCCGGCGTTAATACTTTTTACATCCTCGCTAGCATGATGGGTGCTTCTAGTCAGCCACAGCCACAGGCTGCTGCCTCAATAGTAGATCCCTCATCTTCACAAGTACCAGAACAACCCTTGGTAGAAGCGCAATTTACTGAGCCTTCTACCAAAGAACTAGAAACAAATGTTGAAACTTCTGAAGTTCTTAACTTAGAGAAAAATTTCTCTTTTTTACCCCTACAATCCAACCCAGAATTTCTACTGGAAGCTCAAAACTTGCCTGCACCTTCTGGACCCGCCACTGAGTCGGCTTCGCAGTCGGCAGTTACTGCATCCTCAACCTCATCTTACCGCATTGAAACCATTCGCGTTGCTACTCAAAATTTAGACGATTTAATGACTCAAGCAGGGGAACTTACTGTCACAAAAACTCGGCTAGGACACCGAGTTGCAGATATCGAACAAATTACAACTTTGTGGGAAGAGTGGAGCCGAGAATATTTTGTAACGAGCTTGACTGTTGATCGGATGCAAATAGATGAAAACGGTATCAAAGCCAGCGGTAAATTTAGCCAATTGCAGGATTACTATCAACGTACAGAAGAACGTTTAGAACGTCTCGGAACTTTAGTCAACCGCTTGAGAAATCGAGTTTATGAAGATACTGCTAGACTCGAATTAATCACTGAGGCATTAGAATCAGGAATTCGCACTCTGAGACTTCTGCCTTTGTCTACTATTTTTAATTTATTTCCTCGAACTGTTCGAGATTTAGCAAAACGGGAAGGTAAAGAAGTTGCATTAGTGATTGAAGGAGGCGAAACTACAGCAGACAAACGCATTTTAGAAGAAATGAAAGACCCTTTAATGCACATGATTAGAAATGCGATCGACCACGGTATTGAAACTGTTGAGGAGCGGAAAAAACTAGGTAAACCTCCCGTGGCAACTCTCCGAATTAAAGGCTATAATATTGCTAGCAATATTATTATTGAAGTTGCTGATGATGGTCGGGGACTAAATCTAGAGAGCATTAAACAAACTGCTGTAAAACGTAATATTTGTACGCTTGAACAACTGGCAGAAATGACCGAAAATCAAGTACAATCTTTAATTTTTACTCCTGGTTTTTCGACCAAAAAATTTGTTACCGAAGTATCGGGGCGCGGGGTGGGTTTAGATGTAGTTCGCACTAATGTTGAAGCCCTAAAAGGTAGTATTCAAGTAGAGTCTTTACCGGGAAAAGGATGCACTTTGAAGCTGCAAATCAGCACGTCTTTAGCTACAGCAAATGTATTAATTGTCACAGTTGAAGACATTCCTTATGGTCTGCCAGTCGAGTTTGTAGACACGGCACAACTGGTGTCTCAGTCTGAGATATTTGCTATAGAAGGTAAGGAAACTATACTTTCAAAGGGTCAGCCTCTGTCAGTTGCTCATCTGACAGATTTACTAGCATTAAACAATAGAAAAGGGTGGCAAAAAAATCGGTATCTGAGACAGGAAACCGGGAGCGAAATTTCGATAAAAAATCAAAACCACTTCCGAAATTCAAGCTCTTCAAAAATGCCTTGTATTGTTTTGAAAGTTGGGGAGGAAAGATTGGGATTATTTGTAGATGCTTTGATAGATGAACAGGATGTGGTTATGAAACCTCAAAGTCTATTGCTGAAACGGGTGCGAAATGTTTCGGGTGCCACAATTCTCGGTACTGGGGAAGTTTGTATGGTACTCAATCCCCACGATTTGATAAAATCTGTACGCCAGCAAGTTTCGTCCCGTGGGGTTTCTGGTGCGCGATCGCAACTTGAGACAGCCAGCAGAAAACAAGTTATACTATTAGCAGAAGACTCGATCGCCACGCGCACTCAAGAAAAACGCATCCTGGAAGGTGCGGGTTACGAAGTTGTGACTGCGGTAGACGGATTGGATGCTTTCCATAAATTAAAAACTCGCGATTTTGATGCTGTGATTTCTGACATACAAATGCCAAATTTAGACGGTTTGGCCCTGACTATTAAGATTCGGGAGCAAAAAGAATACAGTGAGTTGCCGATAATTTTAGTGACATCTTTGGCATCGGATGAAGATAAAAAAAGAGGGGCTGATGCGGGGGCAAATGCTTATATTCCTAAAGGTACTTTCAATCAAGATGTGCTGGTAGAGACACTAAAAAGGTTAGTTTAGTCATTAGTCATTACTCCTTGGTTAGGAGGCATTTGTTATTTACTACCAATTAGCAAGGTTTAATATCCAGTGTCCCGTGCACCATTACCAGTGCATCGATGCCCAATGCCCAATACTTTGACTACGCGGTTACTGAGCGACTCGTGCTGAGCTTAGCCACTCGCCCTGCGCGCCTTGCCCGCTAAGCTTCGCCGAAGGGAAGTAAGTCGAAGGGTAGCACAAGTGCCCTATTCCCCAGGGGGGTTTCATTTTCTTGTAGGGGCAAACCCTCGTGAAGAGCCCCTATGCCTGAAATGCCCATGAAATCATCTGTGGGTGGGGGCTGGCATTCTTAGCACCGCTCCTACAAAAGCCTGATTTTCCGTAGGGGCAATCCCCCCGTGGTTGCCCCGAAACAGCCCCATTTCCCATTCCCCATTCCCCAGCAAACTGATGTTATCGCCCATTAAACTATTGTTAGTTGAAGATTCTCCAGTCGTTACGATCGTCCTCAAACGCATTTTTGAGTCCTCGCCAGACATCCAAGTTGTAGGAACTGCTTGCAACGGATTAGAAGGACTAGAATTAATTCCCAAAGTTCAGCCCCAAGTAATCTGTACGGATTTGAACATGGCACCAATGGACGGGTTAGAATTTACGGAAGAAGTAATGAAGAAATATCCGTTACCAATTTTAGTAATTAGTGCTTCAGTGCAAGCGAATGATACTCAGAATGTATTTCAAGTGTTAAAGGCTGGTGCATTGGATGTTTTTCCGAAACCGATTGGCGGGTTGATATCTGACTACGATCGCCTAGCAAATCAATTAATAGCTAAGGTAAAAATCCTCTCAGGAGTTAAAGTATTTACACGGCATCAAAAAAAGATGCCACTAGAAGATAATAATCAAATTTTAAAAATTAACCAAGCACCAGTTCCTAATTACAAATTTTCCAACGAAAATGTTAAATCTTCAACTATTAAAGTATTGGCTATAGGGGCTTCTACGGGGGGACCACAAGCGCTGTACGCGATTATTTCTAAACTTCCGGCTAGTTTTCCAATGCCTATAATTTGTGTTCAGCACATCAGTGAAGGTTTTTTGCAAGGATTAGTTGATTGGCTGGGTAATGAATCGAAACTGCCTGTTAAGATAGCTTCTTTTGGGGAATTGCCACAAGCAGGAACTGTTTATTTTCCGCCAGAAAAACGTCATTTAGAATTGGATTCTCAAGGGCGATTTATTTATTCAGAAGCTGCTCATGCTGCGGGACACTGCCCTTCTGTAACGGTGACATTTAAGTCGGTAGCTAATTTTTATAGTCGGGCAGCAGCAGGGGTTTTACTGACAGGAATGGGTAGAGATGGTGCTGACGGAATGTTGGCTATCGCCAGAGAAGGGGGGTTGACAATCGCCCAAGACGAGGCTAGCTGCATTGTCTTCGGAATGCCCAAGGAGGCGATCGCCCTTGGTGCCGCCCAATATGTTTTACCTGTCAGTGCGATCGCTCCTCTACTCCTGGCTAAATTAAAAATTTAGGACTTACCTCGCAAATAGTGCAGAATGCCCCGCCCCTCGACTTGTTAAAGAAGTCGAGGATCACAGAGCGCGATCGCAACTTTTTAGTTCATTAATTACTCAAATTACTTGATTAATTACTCAAAACTGACTTTTTTTCCTAAGTCCGATTATTTGATTTTAATAAACTTACCAATTACCTCGCGCAACTTATCGGCATCAAACGGCTTAGTTAAATACTCTGTTGCTCCCGCCAAACGCCCCTGTACCTTATCAAATGCTCCATCTCGCGCTGTCAGCATTACGATCGGCAAATTCTGAAACTGAGGCAAGCTCCGCACCGTGCGGCAGAGTTCCAATCCGTCAATACCAGGCATCGAAACATCCAGCAACAAAACAGAAATTTGTTCGTGATAAATCGTTGACAAAGCATCCACTGCATTGTCGGTTACGAGAACTCGAAACTCTTTGCTTAAGGCCTGTTTAACAAGTCCTTGCATCACGACGCTATCATCAACTGCCAAAATAGTTGGTACTTGACTGCTACTTGCAGACATATTTTTCTCCCTGTTTATTTATAGTTCTTGAAAATACAAAACATACTTCGTTCAGTTATTTTTTGAGCGTTGCGTCTACCCAATAATTGTCAACTCCCTTGGAGCGTTAGTTGAAACTTTACCCCTGTTTTTTTACCTCAAACTCGAAAAAAGGGATTGGGAGAGTTGTCGATCGGCAATTACAACAGTTGCAAAATGTGCATCCGGGCCCAGAAACCCTAGAAGGTCGAGTTGGAGTAACTATTGTTACAAAGTTTAACATCTTACCAATCTTTTGTAATTCATCTCCTAACTGTAGTTGAACGACCGTCTAAGGCACAGCTCGCTAAAGAACACTGGTATTGTGGCACACACCCCTGATTTAAATCTACCAGCAAGCCAGCTACCCAGGATGAGACAAGTTTGTTAAAATACAATTAAACTGATTAAAAAATTCTAGGTAAGCAATCTCGTTATATTTTGGAAAGCTGCTTCCTCTCAACAGAGGCTCTTAGATTTAGAGAGCCGGAGGTATTCAAAAGCATAGTCAACGGGAAGTATAATTTATATAGTCTTAGATTAGGGGTACTCTAACTCCCATAACTCAAAAGTTTCCAGATCGGTCAAGAGGTTAGTCTGAATTCGGCGCAAGCAACCTGCGCCGAACTTGCGCCCCGAGTCTCCCAGCACAGAATTCATAGCTTGTTTTTCAAGGGAAGTATTCAGAAGGGCGGTTGCCAGCAACTAAACGGGCAGTTACACATGATAAAAGCACCCTTACCTGTTGGTAAAAAAAGTGTTCAAGCTCCATAACATTGACTTGTATCAGCTTCTCGGCTCTGCTCCCGAGGCTTGCTTGGACAATTTGGTCGGTTTGGCAGCTCAGATCAGCCGAACTCCTATTGCTTTCTTGAGCTTGATTGACGGTAACCGCCACTGGTTGAAGTCGCAGTTAGGTATTGATCAAACTTTGGTCGATCGTTACCTGAATTTTTGCGCTCGCGCGATCAACCAAATTCCCGAAGAGTTCGCCCAGAGATCAAACTCAAACTCAGAATTTGACCGGGCAATTTCCCTGCAACAACCGCCAGTTGCTCCCGAATTTGCGATCGAACCCCCTGCAAATTCCTTTAAGGAACTGCCCGCCGCCCTTGTCCGAGACGCTTCCACAGATGTGAGATTTGGTGAACACCCGCTGATCGTTTTCTACCCCTTTGTGAAATTTTACGCCGGAATCCCAGTTGTCAGCTCTGATGGGCAGGTGCTGGGAGTGCTATCCGTCATGGACTCGGTGCCGCGAGACTTGACAAAAGAAACGATAGAAGCTGTGCAAGCTTTGAGTCGGCAAGTTGCGAGTTTGGTGGAGCTGCGCTGGCAATTAGTCAAAGCCCAGAAACAGTTGCCAGAGGTAGAAGATATCACTTCGGACAGCCAGAAAATCTCGGAGTTAGTTCCGGGATCGAACCGATCGAGCTTGTCTGCGGTACCTACGCCACAGAGCAGCATGACAACAATATATGGAACAAAAAAGCTCCCGACGCTGGGAGAAACAGGCAAATCTCAATATGTGTGGGAAGCTTCAGCGGGCATCGGGCGCGCGGACGATACCCAACAAATCCGAGAAATGGTTGCCGGCTCCGGCGACACATCCGATCGCCAACTAACGGCAACGTCCCTACAAGAGCGAGCTCGCTTGGGCTCCCTGCAAGCTAAAGTCGGTGCAGCCCTCGGACAAGGCGGGAAAATATCGGTCATCCTCAACCGCTGCACCGAGGCAATGGTAGAGTATCTCGACGCCACAGGGGTGAGCATCTGGACTTTTAACCTGCAGACAGAGCGGTTAGAATTGCAGGCCAATTCAGGACTTAGCAGCCAAGAGTGGGCAAAAGAAATAGAAGATTGGGTGCGAACAGAAGCGGAAAAACTCCAAACTGCTCCTGTGTGCCTACTGTCGAACCCGTCTCTGTTCACCATTGCCTATCCGCTGATTGTGGAGGAGCGACTGGTGGGAGTGATGACTCTGTACAGTAGCGCTTTGGCAAGCGAGGGAGCGCTAGAAGTTCTGGGTTGCATGGCTAACGCCATCGCCGTGGCGATCGATCGCCACGCAGCCCGAGAAGAATTGTTGAGCCGTCGGGAAGGCTTGCTCTTCGGCCTCGCCAGCCAGATGCGGAATTCCCTCGACCTCGACAAAATTTTAGATACGGCTGTCAACGAAATTCGCAGCTTGTTGCAGGTTGACCAGTGCTACTTTTTGTGGTACTCCATCTCGCGAGACGGGCAGCCAAGCTTTGCAATCACCCACGAGGCGGCAAATCCCGAACTGAAAGAGCGGCTCACAGAATACCCGATCGAACAAGTAACCCTGCTGGCCGAGAAAATTTGCCACCGCCAAACGCTCCGGATCGGCGACGCTGCAACAGCACTGTGCATCGAACCGCCCACGCGAGCTTTTTTGAGCAGTATCGGGATTGTTTCTAACCTGCTGCTGCCAGTCAAGACTCGCTCCGGTCAAATGGGTGCTGTAGTTTGTAACCATTACAGCAGCCACCGTTCCTGGGCTACGAGCGAAGTGGAATTGCTGCAAGCGGTGGTGGATCAACTGGCGATCGCGATCGACCAAGCCGAACTCTACGCCCAAACGCGGGCGGCAGCCTTAGCAGCCCAAACTCAAGCCCGCCAACTAACGGAAACTTTGCAGCAGTTGCAGCAGAAAGAAGCTCAGCTCATCCAAAACGAAAAAATGTCCTCTCTTGGTCAAATGGTCGCCGGCGTCGCCCACGAAATTAACAATCCGGTTAATTTTATTTACGGCAACTTGACTTATTGCAAGCAGTACATGAAAAATCTGCTGGATTTGCTGCACTTGTATCAAAAGCATTACCCGGAGCCTTGCTCCGAAATTCTCGACAAAAACGAAGAAATCGATGTTGATTTCCTAGTGCCGGATTTGCTGAAAATTCTCTCTTCAATAGAAATGGGAACTGAACGCATCCGCCAAATTGTCCTGTCTCTGCGGAACTTCGCGCGGCACGACGAAGCCGAGATGAAGCCGGTGGACATTCACGAAGGGATTGACAGCACCCTGCTGATTTTGCAGAGTCGCTTGAAGTCAAACGGGCTAGTGCCAGGAATTGAGGTAATTAAAGACTACGGCGACTTGCCGAAGGTAGAGTGTTATCCCGGACAGCTCAACCAAGTATTTATGAATATTTTGGCGAATGCGATCGACTCTTTGGAAAATCAGCCTCCGCCTAAGACGATCAAAATCTCGACGGCGGTGGTGAACCCAGACTCGGAGGCTGATGAGTCAGGAAAGTCGAGGGGTCAAGTTGTGGTGATTCGGATTCAAGACAGCGGGCCCGGATTGCCCGAAAAAGCTAAATGCCATTTGTTTGACCCCTTTTTTACCACTAAACCTGTGGGCAAGGGTACGGGACTAGGCTTGTCTATCAGCTACCAGATTGTGGTGGAAAAACACGGAGGAAGCTTGAACTGTATCTCGAAACAAGGACAGGGAGCGGATTTCAGGATTGAAATCCCGCTAGCTCGGCCCCGTGCGGTCAAAGAATAAACCTGCGGGCGATCGGTTCCAAAAACATTTTTTAAATTTTATTGTCAAAATGCTTGACAGATTCCCGTGTCTGGGTGTTACTATATTAAATGTTGAGACGTTGGGGCGTCGCCAAGTGGTAAGGCAGCTGGTTTTGGTCCAGCCATTCAGAGGTTCGAATCCTTTCGCCCCAGTTAAATTGTATCCAGTAAATCAATTGTTAAACTCACCGTTTAGAGTTAGCGCTTGGCAGACGAGAGAAAAACAACTTCATTACGACAAACTTAATTAGCACTTGCTCATATCATGTCTGATAGAGTGACCGTGATTAATAGGGCGGGTTTTTGAGATTGTCAATTATTGGCAGATATTTTTCGTGAACCCGCCCTTACCCTATTAAGGGTAATGGGCCGGACATAGTATCATAGGATATCAGAAACCGGATTTATTTATGCGGGTTTTACCTAACCTAAAAGCATAGACTTGTGGTCAAAAAATTGTTTTTTTTGGCCGGCAGTACCCATTTTTCGCAGAAACAATTGTTTGTGCATAATCTCACTTCCGACCGCGCCGGAATTGTAAAATCGAGTCAACATTCAACACTCATATCAAATCCGGTTGCATTGGAATGATTAAACCGCTGTTGACGCAGAGAAAACAGAGGAAGAGAACAGAGAGATGAATAATTCCGATGCTACCGGATTTGATATCAGCCATCCTTCAGTTTTTCGACTAACAGTCAACAGTCAACCGGCCCTACTCAATATCACTCCAAAGTGCTGGGGCCACGAGCGTTTAGCCGATCGAAAACGTATCGAGAAATTGCCGGAAATGTTGTTTCGTCCTTGGCATAAGCCGGATCGTCTGCAAAAACAACTAAGATATAAATCGCGCGATCGTCTAAAGTTCTGACAAAAGCCGCTTCGCTGCGGGATTTGGAAGTATAGCCTACTTTAGAACCAAAATAAATATTAGTTGGTAAAGATTCGCCAAGAAATCCTTTTATTGAATTGCTAGGGTCATTTTTCCATGCCTTGGGGTCTAAGTCTCTAGTCAGCAAGTAAGCCATTTTGCGACTAGCGACGCTGGAAACGGCTTGCCTAGTATAGATTTCATATATTAATCTGGCCGCTTGGTCGGTAGTTACTTGATTGCGAATCGGCTGAGAAGCATCGCCCCGCAATTGCAAGTCGCGACCGATTGGCCCTTCTTGTCTTAAATAGTATATGGGATAATTTTTGGTGCTTATACGAAGATCATTGTAGCCGGCGGACTGGAAAAATGTGTTAATTTGAGTGCGCTTTTTCAGCCATGTTTGCAACTCTTCTCCTGCGAGCCTGCCGCCGGATTTTGTATCTGTGATTTTGTCTAAAAGTCTGCTGGCAGCATCGTTGTTGGAGATGCGAATCATTTGCTCTAGGTCGTTTTTAAAGGCAGATTCTCTTTGCGTAATGATGCCTTTTTCTATGGCTGAGTAAAACGCTGCCATCCAAAATAACTTGGCAACACTAGCGGGAAATCGGAGAGTTTGATTTTGATATCCGGCAAAGGTGTGACTTTTGGAATTGCTGACATCAAATAAGGTAATTGATAGCCGTTCTGCGGGCATTCCTTTGGTGGTTGCAATCTTCACCGCTTCATCAACAATCCCTTGCAATTCTTGAGAGTAAACTGGATTGGGAGGTGTTTTTATGTTGTAGCTAAAGGTAGGCTCGCTTTGACGATCGGCTAAATTGTCCGATGGTTCAATTGTCGGAGGCGAGAGTGTTTCTTGAGGCGAGACGGCCTGTTTAGCCAAGATGACTGGCGGTTCTGGGGGACGGCGAATTCTGAACGGTATTGTGACAATCCAACCGATCGCGATCGCCCCGGCAATTAAGCACAGGATGTTACGGTATTTTAAGCGAGAAAATTTCGTCCTGACTCGACGACGGGATTGGACAGGAGGCTGGCTGCTTTGGCGTCGTGGCCGGATTGGGCCTAGGGGCTCGATGGGGGGTCGGGCTGGAATTGGGCGTGGGCGGCGTCGGCGTTCTACTTGCATTACAGTTTTGTGCTATCAAACTCGCACGATCAGTTTATAATAGGGCGGCGTCTAAATGACAAGTGTATCGATCTAGTCCGCTGTTGCCAATTTTATCTGTCTACTAGGCTGATTGAGACTTCTAGTAATTGTAAAATTTTCAGGATAGCACTGAGTTGAAGCAAAATCCTTTGAAAAACATGAGAAATTTTTGGAGTCTGGCTGTTTTGGGATTTGCGATCGTCGGCGTGAATAATTCTTTGATCCCTGATGTTTGGGCATTTCAGTCTCAATTTGCTACGGGATATGTTGTCGATGGACAAACAGCAGGACAGGGGGCGGATCTAGCGTTTTCCTTGACGGGAGAAAGCGAAAATTTGGAAATAACAAACAAGCAAAGTGTTTCCAGTTTTCCGAGTATGTTGTGGGACTTCAACAATTTAGCGGAAATTTCCTATTCCGAATTGCTGAAAGTGCTTGCGAGACGATCGGACTCCAATAATACCGAGAGAGAAACCGTTGCACAACCTGAAGACATAGCACGTTTTGAAAAGGTTGTACAGTATGCAAAACAACAAAATTTGCACGATCGTTCGATGGGAGAAATTGTCCAGGCGCTCGCCGATAACTTCCTAGGAAAGCCCTACGCCGCAGGTTTACTGGACAAATCCGGCGAAGAAAAGTTGATCATAACTTTGAATAAATTTGATTGCGTTTTATTTGTAGAAACCGTTTTGGCGATCGCCAGGGGCGTAGCAGTACAAGATTACGACTATCAAAATTTTGTCGATCGCATAGAACAACAGCGGTATTTAAACGGTAAAATTAACGGTTATTGCAGCAGATTGCATTATTTTTCCGAATGGATTAATGACAATCAAAAACGGCAAACAGTAGAAAATATCACCGCTGAATTAGGCGGAGTGCCCATGAATAAAATACTAAATTTCATGAGTCAGCACCGCAACAGTTATCCGCAAATGGTTAAAGACGAAGCAACTTATCAGTGCATAGTCAGCCAAGAAGCAGACTTAGCAAAAACTACTGTTAATTACATCCCCACAAATCAGATAAAAAGTGTTTATTCTCAGTTAAAACCAGGGGATATTATAGCAGTAGCGACGGATGTTAAAGGATTGGATGTCACCCACACGGGTTTAGTCTACCGTAATGCTGACGGCAATATGGGTTTAATTCACGCTTCCCCGGCTGGGCAGGTGACAGTTGCTTACGACTTGCAGAGATATATTAGGAGAGTCGAAAGTGCGATCGGCATTGTGGTAGCGAGGGCGAAAACCCCTAATTAAATTAGTTTGTATTCGTAAAGTGCATCAGCTTGCATTATTTTAGCTGAAAATTTAAAATTTTTGTGTTGACGCACCCTACAAACTCTCTTGTAGGGTGGGTACGCGAACTCGCCCGGAATATACAATTTAAATGCACAACAGTTTATTGAACAATTTCGCTGCGAGATACCTTACTCTTTCTAGCAGGATTTGGCGTTAATTCCGGCGGCGAAACTTGAACACTTCCCCACTCATTCAAAAAGCTTTTCAGCAAAACCTCTTGCTGAGTGCGAAATGTCTCGACATTTGCCCCTCCATTCATAATCACAAACCACACAGTTTCTTGTTTTTGAGTTGGCAAAGCTCCGCCCAAAGCGCTAACATTATCCAACGTGCCCGATTTGACCACTGCTAATTGGGGAAGCGCGCGTTCTGCCAGTATTCCTTGATCCTTCCCAACTAAAGTTAAGACATCAGCAACTGTCATGCTGTAAGGTTCAAGATAGCGTTCTAAAGCGATAAACAACGCACAAGCAGCCCGGGGAGAAATGAGATTTTCTTCGCTCAATCCCGAACCGTTGACGAGTTGAATTTCTGCGGGGGGAACTCCGGTTGCTGCTGCTGCTTTTTGCGCGACTGTTTTGGCGCCGCCGACAGTATCAGCTAGCATATCTGCCATGAGATTGTTGCTGTACTGATTCATTTTTTTGATCAGTTCAGCAAGGGGCAAAGAATAATGTTTGACTAAAGGCTGCACGTCGTTGGAAGATGCTGGCAAAACTTGTACAGTACCCTCAATTGCTATTTGGGGTTTTGGCGTATTGGGAGGCAGTGTTTGATACTGGGCGGCGGCTTCGCTGGGCCAGATTTGACTGTTCAATCCTTGTTTGAGCAATTCTCCAGATTTGAGGGGATCAAGTTCAAAGTTCATGTAAAACTTATCGACAATTATCAAATTGCCACTGACTCGCTTGATGCCTTTTTGATTTAAGGCGTTACCGAGGGCGATCGCCTCTTCCCAGACAAACAAGGGATCGGCGTTTCCCTGTACAATTAAATCGCCTTTTAATACGCCGTTTTCAATTTTTCCACTTGTACCAATTAAGGTAATAAATTCATATTCCGGCCCGAATTCTTGCAGTGCTACCAGAGATGTGGCTACTTTGGTAATAGAAGCGGCTGACAGAGGAACGGTACCTTGATGATTGGCTAGCAAAGTATTACCAGATTGCATCCAGACACCTTGGTTTTCTTTTGCAAAACCTTGGGCTGCCAACCCGTTGAGATATTGCTGAATTTTGGTATTTGTGGGGGTTTCGGGATTGCTAACAGAGACTATTAAGGGCTGAGGCTGATTTGGTTTAACTGGGGGCGGGGAAGATTCAGCTACAGGAGAGGGAGATGCAAGTTGAGGTGATTCAGTAGCGGCGCATCCGGCAATAATTGTGAGAAGGGCGATCGAACTCGCAGCAGTCAAGTAGCGGTTTTTCAGCATTACTTTAATTTTGTTCATCAAATGTACGATCGTCTGTTCGGCACGCCCGATGGAAAGTTTAGCATTCTTCTCGCGCGTGGGGCGAGCCTCCGGATCTGTGTTACCAAACTCCCGAACCGCTAAAATTGCCTATCTTCTTCCTTCTCTAATCTTGCTTCGCGCACTTCGCGTCTTCGCGGTTCGTTAAATATATCTCCTTGAAATGCTTCGGAAACCCATCTTCAGCGCCTGGGGCCTTCACCCCAGGCCGATCGCTCTCACAAATTTTCGATAAACTGGTTTATCCAGCCATACTCCCTATACTCAGCGGCACCATTTCGCCGTGCATTGTCAGGCCTAATAACATCGGCCCGCCCGGTCGAATCAACTCTCCTGTAAGCGCGCAGCGTTCCTCCTGCTGTGCTGTGGCATTAATGCTGGCTCGAATATCCGATCTAGAAAACATCTGCCGATACTCTCCAGACTTCTGCTGCACGTAATTCCAGAGCAAATCTCGAATCAAAGCTTGATAGCCTTGATTGCCCGCGAGTTCTTTAAGTCTCTCCTTGAGCTCTCTTTCGAGTCGAATGCTGGTGACTTCCATTTCGGTGGTTGAGGTTCTAGGTAGGGTATGCATAATTTTTTCTCCGTGACGGGTGGACATATGTGTAATATCAGTGTAGTATGTTTACAGCTAGATTGAAAGCCTCTTAACCACCTTCTGCCTACAGTGAAATTTCTCCCCACCTACTCCACCTATCAACAGAAGTGTGATCGCCCCACGGGTCGCTCCGAGTCGTTACGGCACGTCTTTAGCACGGGTTTTGCGACTGTCGCAGCGATCTCGTGGGCGGGCTTGGCCCTAAATAAACACGGTTATAGTGGATTAGGAGAAATTGCAGAAATTAACGACAACGAGGTAGATCAGCACGGTCAAGTGGCACAGCCATATCGAGAGACGCGAAGCGGGAGGTACAGCTAAACTACTGTACCAAGACAGGATGAAAATTTGCCTTTAGCAGTTTTTCTGGCCCCCGCTTCTAAGTAAGAGAAGCGGGGGCATTTGATTGGGTATTTGATAAATTCGATCGGCTTGGGGAACTGGCAAAAAATCAGATGTAGCCAATGTAGGCGTTGCACCGAAAATCCCAAATCTAAAATCTAAAATCTAAAATCTAAAATCCAAATGAGGAGGAGCAAGCCGTGACCGTAGTAACTGATGTATTGAGGCAATCTGTGGTGGTATTTTCTCAGAATTACCTACCAATGAGCCGTGTCAACATCAAACGGGCGATCGTACTGTTGGTAACAGGCAAGGCTGAACCTCTTGATTTTAGCATTGGCAACGGCTGGCTGGTGCGATCGCCCAGCAGCAGCATCCACGTACCCGAACAAATCCGCTTGACTTTTGGTAACAGGGAACGCCTGTGGAAAGTGCCCCCGGTCAATCGCCGGGAAGTTCTGCGCCGCGACGCTCATTCTTGCCAATACTGCGGTAGCAATCGGCATTTGACGCTGGATCACGTCATGCCTCGATCGAAGGGCGGCCCGCATACTTGGGACAACGTGGTGACTGCTTGCGAACGGTGCAATTCTCGTAAGGGCGATCGAACTCCCGTAGAAGCTGGAATGTCTCTGCGAACTAAGCCGAAGGCCCCCATACACCCCACTGTTGCTTTTGCCGAACTGTTTTGGCACGAATATCAAATTGGGGAATAGGGAATGGGAAGAATTTTAGATTTTAGATTTTAGATTTTAGATTTTAAGTTGATGCGTAATGCTCATCTAAAATCTGCCCTAAATCGCAATTCCAAATTCCCGATCGCCAATTTTCAATTACCAATTTTTAACTTTCAATTCCAAATTTAGGGCTGTCAATATGCTGAAGTTGACTTACACTGAAACGGGCTTTAACCTCGAGCGTTTGGCTCAATCTCCCGAACAGTTAGTGGCGCTGCGAGTTGTGCTGGCTATGCGAGTTGGTCAAAGCATCAGCGTCGAACCGAGCACTGCGGCATTTTTGCTGCCCGCGAATTTGCCGGCGCTGTCTCTGTTGGAATCTGAGGCCCGCCGAAACGACAACGATGCGATCGCCCTTTGTGTTGCTGATGCTGACTTTGTAGAAGTGACTCTGCGCGGTACGTGGATTTCTGGTCAGTCTGAGGGGGCTGATGGGGTGTTTGCGACTGTGTTGGGCGATCGGGCGGAGCTCTTGCTGCTCAAACTCTGGCTGGAAACTCAGGCTGCTGCGGAAGTTGTCGGGGAAGTCGGCGATTAATATCGGATGTTGAATAAGGAAGAGGAAAGAGGGAAGATTTCTCTCTTTCCCCCCCTCTCTCCTTATGGCGTATAAATTATGTTGAAGTAAATGCCGTTATCTTGCAGATTGTCGCCTTTATCGCTAATTCTCACCAAAGGAAAAGCGTAATCTACCCGCAGGTTTACTCGCTGTATCGGTTCCCAGATGACCCCCAAACCTACACCTGCTAAAAATGTCTGATTGGTTAATGTATTAGGATTGTTCGCAACATTCCACACCGTACCCGCATCCAAAAAGGGAGCCAATTGAAGTTTGGGATTTCCCGAAGCATCGCGCTGCAAAGTAATCCGATCTTCGATCGAAACTCTGAAGCCGTTATCGCCAGAACGGACATTTTGGCGGTAGCCGCGCAAAGATTGCCCGCCGCCAATTACAAATTGCTGCGAAGGCAACAAACTATTAGCTGACAACTGCAAGTCTGCCTGCAAAATTAATAAATGTTTGTCATTCAATCGCTGTACTCGCTGCACTTGACCCAGCCAACTCAAAAATTGTCCGTCGGGATCGGAACCTTCGTTTTGAGTAGCATCAAACAAGCTAGTGCCGATCGTAAATTGCGATCGCAATGCCCAAGCACCCTGCGGGTCGCGGCGAATGTAGTCCTGTCCCAGCTTAATTGCACTCGTAGTGGTGACACCATTGGAGTCCGGGCCGAGGCCAAAAGGAGTCGGTTCGCCACCGACAAAAGTTCTGCCTGTCTGATAAGTAAAACCAGCAGACAAGGCAAATTCTTCGATCGGTGTTCTCCGCAGTGGCTGGCGGTAACTAACTTCAAATAAATGCGATTTTCCCGAAATATCAAAACTGTCAAAAGGTTCTTGTACAATACTGTTGCGGTTCGGTGCCGCCCTCAATTGCAAAGTGCCGTTCATCGCATTTAGTGGCACGCGATAGCTGAAATCAAACACGTCTGAATCGCCGATCGATCGATAATAAGCGGCCGCCAGTTCGTCGCCATTTCCTGTTATATTGCGGTGCCGCAAACTAACTCCCAATCTTTCGGAACCGACACTGGGAGGCGAGTAATTGTCAATGCTGAAAGTAGGTTGAAATGGATTAGCTTCCGAGATTCGGACGATCAGAATGCTCTCTCCTTCATTATCCCCAGCCCGCAGACTGGCTTCTACATTGTCAAATAAAGGATCGACTCGCAGCAGCCGGAGTTGGTCTTCTAATGAAGCTGTACTTAAAGGCATTCCCGCACCGAGTCGAATCCGGCTGCGGATGTAACTAGGATGCAATCTTTTAGTTCCTTCTACCTCAATTCGGGCTAGCTTGCCTTCAATAACTTGAATTTGGACTACTCCTGCGGTGATAGTTTGGGGCGGCAAGACTGCTCTCGAAGTGATGTAGCCACGATTGAGGTAAATTTCGGTAATTTTGTCGGCGATTTGTTTGAGCTGTTCTAGGGTGGTAGAACGGCCTTCTAACGGGTTGACTAAGGCATTAATTTCGTCTTGGCTTAAAATTGTGCTGCCAACTACTTGAATTTTCTTCACCTCAATTGGTGTATTCGGCAGGGTTGGGGGAACTGGCGACGGGGACGGCGGCGCTACTGTGGGTGGTACTTGGGGAGGTTCTGGGGAAGGCTGCGGGGCTGGTTGCAGAAATCGATCGCGATTTGGATCGGGCTCCGTCGGCGGCGGTGGCAGGTTTGGAGGCAGCGAGGGTTGGTTCTGGGCTAAAACATGATTGCAATCTAGCTGGTTCTGACATTGGGGATCGTTGTCAACGAGATTTTTTGCTACGGGCAAGATGCCCGTAGCACAATCAATCAAACTGCTTGTGGAACAGGCTTCTTGGCTGTTATCGGCGGGGTTCGATGGTGTTTCGGGTTCAGGGTTGGTCTCGATCGCATCAGGAAGCTGATTTAAGTTTGTTGCTGTTTCATCCTGCTTGATTTCCAGTTTTTGCAGTGCTAATACTTGATTGCCCGTATCTGCTGAGTTGTCAGCGACGACAGGCAACAGAGAAATATCGTTTGTTTGGGATATAGCTTTATTGGCATAAAAGCAAGTCATCGGCAGTGCAGTTAGAAGTGAAATCCCCAACCGAAATAGTGCAATATTTGCATTCGGGCGCATAATTAATAATTTCTCTAAAATAAGTTTATCGGCTGTTTCACTATGCCAGTTTATCATTTAGTATTAGGCGAAATTTGACCATCAAAATTTCCACCGTCCGCTTTTCAAGATGCCAGAAGTCCGAACTTCTGATCAGTACACAAATTTTAATTTATTTAGGGCGATCGACCAAACAACCCGCAAGAGGCAAAAATCATCTGTGGCGCTGCCAAATACCGCGATCGAAACCGAGCTTTTCGTACTTGCTGCACCCCTCATACCATTTTAGATTTTAGATTTTAGATTTTAGATTTTAGAATTGGCAATGACTTATGGCTATCAGGGTTTGGGGCACGGGCCTACCGTTGCATTTTTTGCGTGAAACTGGTATTGAATTATTTTCTTGTGATCGGTGTTATTTCACTGGCGACTAAGGGTTCTTGGGCTATTTTGCCGAGTTCGACTGAGTTCAACACTTCTAACCACTTGATCGCTAAACTGGCATCGCTGGGAGACTGGAGACGCAATTGAGCTAGAGTTGCCAGGTACTCGTACCAGAGACTTTGTTGGGCGAAGATGCTGAGCTTGGTGAGATCGGGCGATCGATCCAACTCTGTTTTCACGCTTGGAGCGACAGCAGTGCGGTTGATCCACCCGGAAACGAGAACATCATCTTGTGTATTTTTGGGGTTGCATTTGATAGTAAAGTACCATTGATAGTTTTTGCCAACTTCCAGGGCTGGCGAGTTGTCGTCGGAGCCGAGGCTGACGCTAACGACACCTCCACGGCTAGTTACCATGCGAAAACTTTTTTTGTATAGTGTTTTGTCCCTTTGGTCTGCTAACTCAAACTGAACTGTTTTGTCGAGGGCTACGGGAAGGTAGTAGAAAAATGTTGGCTTTGCTGATATGGTTTGCCCCATAGTTGATTGGGGAATCAAGGCAGTTAAGGCAGTTGTGGCCGTGGGGCATTCTAAGCCGCGGGTTCCTCCCCCTTCCCGCCTTCCGGGTACTCCGTCCTCCGGCGGTTGAAAGCTATTCCACGCCGCTCCCAATTGCTGGCTGTTCGGTCTGCTTCCGCTGGGTTGAGGGAGTTGAACTGTTTGCCAGTTGAGGGGTAGCTGGGGTCTGGATGGGTGCTGGACAAGGTTTGCGGGGCTGTTGAGAGCCTCTGCTGGTATTAAAAAACTACCGGCGGCAACTGCCTCTAAAGACAGAATTAATGAAAGAGCACCGATATTTAGAGCAGACTTCAAAGCCATGACGAACCTGCCTTTTGGTGAACCTAGGAACTTTATCGCACGGTTTTATTCTATCCAAGGTTTTGACGGATATCGTAATCTGTTGTACTTAATTTATATCTTCAGGCAGATACGATTATTTGGGTCGATCTGCTCAACATAGAATTCTCTGTCGCGTTTGTCAGTGGTAGCTTAGTAGTTATACTTACTTCCATTCACTGCTGCAGGTTGGGTTGAGCTTGTTAAACCCAACTTTGACAAAGACTAATATTCGGGGTCTTTTAACTCTAGCAAGAGGCTACAACGCCTCTTTTCGTAAAAACACCTGGTTGATGCGTCAGTCCTGGATATCAGGAAACTCGGCAATTGTGCTGGTGAACCTCAAGCGATCGGCTACAAGTTACAAATCAGTTTTTGTGTACAATACCGGCAAGAAATTTAGCATGAATCTCGATTCACCTGTTCTCTCGGACAAACAGCCTTCGGGGCTGCGGATGGTAAGACCCATCGGAGTCTTGGCACTGCACGGCATTGCTTTTTTAGGAAATAGGTTGTTCGCTGTCGATCGCGCCGAAGGGCTGCTATTGGAGATCGATCGAGAAAGTGACAACACTACTGTTTTGAATCCATTTCAAACGGCTAAGTTTACCGGCGCAACGGGGCTGGCTATTTCGGAAGATACTCTCTGGTTTGCGCGGGATGAGGATATTTGTTGCTGTCGGGGCGCAATTCGGGACGGGGCGATCGCTGAACTCAAACCGGAACATTTTGTTTCACTTTCTTATCCTGCTGACGGGATTGCTGTTTGGAAATCTACGCTTTATGTGACTTGCCAGAGATTAAACTCGATTCTGGTTTTTGACCTGAAAACTGGTCGGGAAATTACTCGGTTTTATGCTCCCGGTATTGGGGTAGAAAATATCACAGTCCGGGATGAGGAAATTTGGGTTTGCGACAAAACTGAGCAAACTGTTTACTGTTTGGAACGGGGAACTGGAGAGATTAAATTTAGCGTTTTGACTCCCTTTGAGTCGCCTTCGGGTTTGGCTTTTAACAAGGATTCCGAAACGGGGGAGGATGTTCTGTACGTGGCTTATGCCGGGGATGAACTTTACATCCGGGATGACCCGAATTCGGAAGATCCTTTTCAGTTGACCAAGCGCGATCGCACTTTTATTCAGCCCTTGTCTTTTCACTACAATGAAGCTGAGCGGTACGCTTTGTCAAACGGTTTTTTGATGGAAATGTCTTATGTGGAGGAACTGTCTCCCCTCGATGAGGTAGAAATCGAAAATTTGGAGTGGCGGATTGCTTTGCCTTCGGAAACTCACCGACAAAAGGTCAGGAAAATTACGCCGATCGGAATGCCTTTTACTGAGGAAATTCAAGAAGGGGAACGGGTGGCGGTGTTTAAGTTCGATCGGCTGCACCCTGGGGAACGCCGAATTTTTGGCTGGAAGGCTTTGTTAGAAGTTCGATCGATTAAGTATCAGTTGTCGCCTCGGGATGTCGAAAAGAGTCCGAAGTTGTCGCCGGAGTTTGCAGCTAAGTATTTGGTGGATAATGACAATTTGGCGATGGATACGGAGATTGTGCGATCGGCTGCTGTGGCTGCCATTGGCTCAGAAACTAATATTCTCAGGCAGTTACTGAGCATTCGCAATTTTGTTTACGACCAACTTTCTTACGGGATTAGGCCTCACATTGACACTCCAGATATTGTATTACGCCGGGGCATCGGTTCTTGTGGCGAGTACGTGGGCTTGTTGTTGGCTTTGGCTAGGTTAAACGGGATTGCTTGCCGCACGATCGGGCGCTATAAGTGTCCGGCTTTTGCTGACAGAAAAGGTGTGTCACTGGAGCCGGATTTCAATCACGTTTGGCTGGAATTTTACATTCCGGGTTTTGGCTGGGTGCCGATGGAATCTAATCCTGATGATATTCAAGACAGAGGCCCTTATCCGTTGCGATTTTTTATGGGTTTGGCTTGGTATCACGTAGAAATTGGCAAGGGAATTCGGTTTCAAAGTCTCACGAGCGGCGGTCTCCCTTTGAACAAGGAGGATGTTTCCGTGGGGAGTCTGGCAATTAACCATGTGAGGTTTACAATTTTGTCAGATTTGCCAGCAGTTTGAATCGAGTGTTAACAATTAACAGTTAGCCGTCTATATTCAACTGTTAATTGTTAACATTTTTCATCTAAAATCGAAAGTAGAAAATGTAAAATCAGAGGAAGAGGGGTTGTGGAATTTTCGATTGCTAATATTCTCGTTTTAGTTGCCTTTGTACTGCTGCTAACTGTGACTGGCGGTGTCGCTTATTTGACTTCTGTTGAGTGGCGCGATCGCAGGCGGTTAGATAAGGCGAAACGGAAAAAAAAGTAGCTTTTTGCTGTTGACAAAGTGCATTTTTTATGATAATAAACAAGGCGACCGGGTTGGCTCGCCTTGTTTTGTGATTTGAGGTACTTTCACCGCAGATGATATTAAGTTTGGTAACATAAACGTTGCAGGTTCGTAGTGAGGACTTGAGTTTTCATACAAAACTATGATTCATATCGTTTCCGCTTGGATCGGAAGGATTTAATCACAGAGAACGCAGAGAACACAGAGGGAGACAAGAGAGATGAATAATTCCGATGAAGCGTGGATTTGAGATCGCGGGCGTCCCGCCCGCGCCACAATAAAAACACTAAAATAAACACAGATGAAAAAGGGAATTTTGGAGTTGATATCTTAAGTCCACTGTCTGAAAAATGTATTTTCTTGCCAAGCGGCGGCGGTGCGTTTTTCAAGTGCTGCCATTTCTGTTGTGTTCAGGGGTTGGAATGCTTGGGCGACTTTTAAGTTTTCTTCTAATTGCTTTACTGAGTCGGCGGCGATGATGCAGCAGTGCACGCCGGGAAGTGAAAGCGTGTACCCCATTGCTTGGTGCATTCCATCTAAAACACCGTTTTGAAATAATTTGCCGTAAGCGGGTATTTTCATTGCTATGACGCCGATGTTTTTGGCTTTGGCTACTGGTAAAGCGCTGGTAACAAAGGAGCGCGGATGATGTTTTTCGGCGGCGTTGAGGGAGATTAATGTTGTGTCGAAAGGATAGCGCTCCAGGCCTGCCACAATGATAGCAGGTTCGTGGTGTCCGGTGATGCCGGAAAAACGAATTATTTTTTGATCTTTAGCTTCTTCGATCGCCTTTATTGCTCCTTTGGCACTGAAAATTTGGTCTAATTCGGCTTGGAATGAGACGTGGTGGAGTTGCCACAAGTCTAGTCGATCGGTTTGCAATCTTTTGAGCGATCTCTCTAAGTCTCTCCACGCGCCATCTCTGTCTCTGGCGGAGGTTTTTGTCGCTAGGAATAGGCGCGATCGATATGGTGGCAAAACTTTGCCTAAGTTTTCTTCGCTGGGCCCGTACTCGGCCGCCGTGTCAAAATAGCGAATGCCTAGTTCGATCGCGCGTTCAATTTGTACCGCCGCTTCTGCTTCTCTGCCCTTCTGCGACAGCGGTGTTTGTCCGCCTCCCCCCAAACCGAAAATCGGCACTTTCACGCCGGTGTTGCCTAACAGTCGTTCTGGCATTTTTACTGTGGCGGCCGCCTGGTTATTGGGTGCGGCTGCGATTTCCCGATCCTGCTGTTCGATCGCCTTAGCACCTGCAATGCCACTGGCAACAACTATACTGCTCAATATAAAATTGCGGCGATTCTTTTTGCGGGTCATTGTTTCCGTCTCCTCAGAATATATGAGAGAAATTAACCGCGTTTGTGTTGGCACAATACATAAATTTCTACTGCAAATCGGAGAAATTTCCCCCTCTCCGAGGGAGGAGATGGCTGGGGGAAAATGATCTATGTGCCGATCGATTATTGGTCAATTATCCATGCGCGAATCAGTTCGTTTATCTGTTCTGGTACTTCGTCGTGGGGACAGTGACCGGCTTTGATAAAGTGTTCTGTTAACTGCGGATAGTGTTTGCGAAATTTGGCACTTCTTTCTGTGGAATTCATCCACGGATCGCCTTCTCCCCACAGCATTAGCAATCGGCAGTTTAATTGACTTAGCAATACGTCGATTTTTTCGCCTTGGGGTGTTCGGAATACGGATGCGAATACTTTGGGGGCACCGGGATCGCAGGAGGGAAGGTATATTTCTTCTACTAATTGGTCTGTGACGGCGCTTTGGTCGAGATATACTTTTTCTAGGGTTTTCCGAATTGTCGATCGCTGGCGCACGTACTGGAACAGCAGAAAACTTGCCCAATCTTGCTGAAATAAGGTTTTAGCTACTGCAGATATGGCTTTTTGCAAGGGCGGGGCTTCGGGTGCCGGCTGCGGTTCGCTGAAGGGCCCGGCGCTGTTGATTAATATGAGTCCGGCTGCTGATTCGGGGCGCTGGGCTGCTACGCACAAGGCGGCGTAGCCTCCGAGGGAGTTGCCGGCTAGTACGGCGGGTCGGCCGATGATGTTGGTGATAAAGTCGTGGAGTTGGTCGCGCCAGAGGTCGCCGCTATACTGCAATTCGGGTTTTGCCGATCGCCCGAATCCGATCAGGTCGATCGCCCAAACTTCAAAATCTTTGCTCAGGCCGCTGATATTTTTGCGCCAGTGGTCTGTGGATGCTCCAAAACCGTGAATTAACAGCAGGGGAGGGCGTTCTGGATGCCGATCGCTGGATCGAACGTAGTACACTGAATGCCCCCGCCACTGCCAGTAAGTGCCGGCTATGGGGGCTGCGGTGATGGCTGGGGTTGTTTGCATAATGTAAAGAAATAATTATTTACTTTAACTATTGTATCGCGATATTCAGATTTATATAGTTTGATCAACGCCTCGGAGTTCCGCCAGCAAAGGATTGGTCAATTTGGGCGAGTGCGGGAGATCGCGATCTCCCGTACTCAGGATTAATAAGTTTTGTAACAAATATTGATTTTGGGAGGGGCGCAGCAATGGGAGATATTTTGCCCGATCGCATTTGGGATAATAAATCGGGTTTTGGCTGCAACATACCTAGGTATGATGATTTGGCTGTTTGGCGGTCTGAGGAAGTTCTGGGCGATGGCGCTTGCCTAGGGGTGCGAGGGTCGAACCTGATTGGGGAGGGTCAAGGGATCGACTTTTTTATAGTTATTTGCGAGCTTTTCCAGGTGGGGATCGTTTGTTCAAGATGTGTTGACGGCTTCCGGGATGCAGCTAGCCGTTTGGTTGCTAGTTGGCCAAAGCCGAGATCAAAAATTTCGCTGCTGGGAGAACCTATAAGTAAAATTACTGATGGTTCTCTGCAGAAGTTTCTCAGAATCGCTGAATATTTTGTGACGTGGTTTGCTGTTCTTAATTGCTTGGATACTCTAAGATAGAAGTAGAGCTGCGCCGCTCAATTAATTAGCATTTTGAATACTAGGGAGCCAACTATGCAGGGTGTGAACTTTATCCACCTGAAAGTTAGGGAGTTTTCTGAGTGATTGCTATTTCACCTCGTCCCGTCGGACGCAATTGGATTACGATTAGCTTCGCTTCTACCCTATACCTTTGTCCTATTTTGGATCTGCTCCTAGCAGAGCTTCCGGATCACTGGCAAGCGGAATTGCGGTTGGGGCTTCAAGAAGCTTTGGTAAATGCTGCTAAGCATGGAAACAAGTTAGACCCCGGTAAAACTGTTGGAGTCCGTTTTTCGATCGTCCAAAACCAATATTGGTGGGTGATATCGGATGAAGGTTCTGGCTTTAAGGCCCCTTGCAGTTGTAACCTTTATACCGATGATTGCGACAGTCTCCTAGCAGAGGACGTTGCAGATAACTCTGGACTACCCCATGTGGAACAGGAATGCGGTAGGGGGTTGTTTATTCTTTACCAAATATTCGATCGGGTAGAGTGGAATTCTCAAGGTACAGAGTTACGGCTGTGCAAAGAACTTCCCAGTCGCTATCGGCTGCCTCGCTTGCGCTAGAACTGCTATTTAGCAGCAGTTTTTACCTCAGCTAGACCTAGAAATTTTTTCGTTCCCGGACTGAAGTTTGCAGTGAGAATTTGAACTCTCTGGCTATTGATAGCTGATCATAATGCAAAATGTTAGTTTTGAGTTAAAAAAGTATAAATCTTTTGAACTCACAATCGCGCTGCTCGATCGAGGGGCGCGATTGTCTAAGTTTTGAGCGACTAATCAAGTCAAAACTCCAGAATCAAAACCGCAAAGCGTTAGGAACAACGAAGCAATCTAATCATTTGCCGTGGGTGGGACAGGGAGGAGCAGATATCGATCGATCCAGCCATCCTGCTGCTTGTTGTAAGCGCGGGAGAGCTTCTTCAGGCTGTTTTTTGAGCAAAAACACCAAAGCGGCCGCAGCTTGCTCACAGGCCCGCGCAGAACGGTTTGCTTTGAGGCGGTGCCAATCTTTTTCGTGGATGGCGAGGCGCGCGGCTAGAGCTTGGGCTAGTTCTACCGTGCTCAGCTCGTTGAGGTTGACAGTTTGGGTTGTTTGTGTAGTTTCAAGCATAGGTGGTAAGGAAGAAGGAAGAAGGAAGAAGGAAGAAAGAAGAAGGAAAATGCGATAAAATCAAGGGTTTCAGCAATTAAAAACGTTTTAAATGCCGATAAAGTTGCTATACTTATGTCTATTTGGCTAGAGTTCGTTAATTTAGAAAATATACTGCATATAATAACAATTTAATTGGAAATCGTTTTTTTTATTATTGTCAGGTTTGCAGATCGAAATGCCTCAACAGCAGTCAGAGTTAAATCCGGAAGAGCAAGAAAGCGAGTTTGTTCAAGCGCTCGCAGCAGTGGAGCGATCGCTCGCGGCAGTCAAAGAACGGTACACTCAAATTCAGGTCGATCGACAGCGCCAAGTCGAACTCGGCCATCGGCGCGAAGAAATCCGCCAGTCGGGGCGCCGAAATCCATTGCCACAACTCAAAAAAGAATTGCGGGAAATTGAGCAAGAATTGGAAACTATCGAGTTGAATTTAGAAAGCAGCCTGTTTTCTTGGGGGAGCATAAAACAACCTTTTTGGCAAGCAGTCCGCTTTGGGGGACTCGGCATTTTGATCGGTTGGATTTTGAAATCCTATGCAGGTTGAACAATGTTGGGATTTTTGATTTTATTATTTACCGCAGAGGGCGCAGAGGGCGCAGAGGAAGAGAAAAGAGAGAAATATGGTGCAAAATATTAAATAAACAGGAGTGGATATTATGACAAATCAACGAATAGCAGCAATTTTGCGTTCAGGTGAACCCGACGAAACTGTAACTGTTCAAGGCTGGGTTCGTACTAAGCGCGAATTGAAAGAGTTTGCCTTTGTCGAAGTCAACGATGGTTCGGCGATGGCCAACTTGCAAGTAGTCATAAATTCCGATTTGCCAGATTTTGAAAATGTACTGAAACAACTGAATACAGGTGCATCTCTAGAAGTGTCAGGAGTGCTGGTAGCATCTCCGGCAAAAGGACAGCGAATTGAGTTGAAAGCCTCACAAGTACAAGTTTACGGTGATGCAGACCCGCAAACTTATCCGTTGCAAAAAAAGCGCCATTCCTTTGAATTTTTGCGGACAATCGCGCATTTGCGGCCGCGCACAAACACCCACGGTGCTGTCTTTCGAGTCCGCAATGCTTGTTCGGCGGCGGTACACCAATTTTTTCAAGAACGCGGTTTTTTGTGGGTTCATACTCCGATTATTGCTGCTAGCGACTGCGAAGGTGCGGGGGAAATGTTCGCCGTTACCAACTTTGATTTAAAGAATGTGCCGCGCACTGATTCGCAAGA
>NZ_JAUBQQ010000051.1:0-43310 GCF_036701335.1 Microcoleus sp. Pol12B5
AAAATCTAAAATCTAAAATCTAAAATCTAAAATCTAAAATCTAAAATCTAAAATCTAAAATCTAAAATCTAAAATCGTATGACTGATTATAAAGGCGATCGACAAACTAGCAATTTAGCAGCTATTCACCAACAAATCAATTGGCTTCAGCAACAGCCAGACGGCATCCTATTTCAACAAAACTCCGGCGCCAACTGCATCGCCGTAAAAAAAATAAACTCCGTCCTCTTACTGCTTTTAGCAGACAGAGAAACCTTAATCACAAATGTAGCTCAATCAATCCTAGACCTCAACAATCCACTAAATTTAATCTTTCCCTATTCCCAAGCCGTGCTGCTAGCATTAGTATGGAAAACTCACCCAAAAAAAATCTATGTAATTGGATTTGGTGGCGGCACCCTCCCCAGAATTTTTCACCATTATTTCGCTAACGCGATAGTCGAATGTACAGATATTGACCAAAAAGTAGTCGAAGTAGCTCAAAAATTTTTTGGCATTCAATTCGACGACAGACTCAAAGTAGCCATTCAAGACGGGCGCGAATATCTAGCCCAACAAGATTCCACAGTAAAAAACGATATAATTATCGTGGATGCTGGTTTTGGCAGCGGCTATATGCCCTATAAATTGGTGACACAAGAATTTTACCAACTCTGCAAAACTCGCTTGTCAAGTGCAGGTGTTCTAGTTGTCCACCTGTTCCACAAACAACAGTTTAATGCGGCAGCGGTGAAAACGATTCAAACTGTGTTCGCACAAGTTTATATATGCAATTTAGAAACCGGCAACACCGTTGTCATTGCGACTAATGCTCCCGATTTAGCTAAAAATGAAATTTTCTTGAAAGCCGAACTTATTCAAGATTTCCACAATTTAGGATTTTCCTTAATAGAAATGTCGCTCCAGCTAAAAAAAGTAGCCCAATTCCCGGAATGGGTGAAAATTTGGGAAACGCTGCCAATTTTTACAGATGCTGAAATACCCGCCGGATATTTGGACTGATAAATATAGCCTTTCTCAGAAAGATGAGGTACTCATGGGCATAGGGCATAGGGCATAGGGCATACCTCACTTTTTTGAGAACCGCTATATACACAATTAGAGCTGTTAACCGAATCCGACAAAAAACTCTAATTGTAGGGTGCTTATGGGGGCACCATCGGGCTGTAGGATGCTTATGGGCGCAGCATCGCTATGTCTGTAGCAAATCCCAATCAGTCCACAGTTGATACTACGAAACATCGCTCTAAAAAATACTTGACAGTGAAAATCTGGCGGTGTATTATAGAAGTAGTGCAAACAATTAAAAATATGAGACTAAAAAGTTGGGAGTCTCCTCGCAGCGAGGGCAGAAACTCCAAAGGTAAAGGCGGCTCAGCCAGGGCTCGGCAACTCAAAAAGCAACAGCAAACTCTGCGAAAACAGTTAAAAGCTCAACACGATCGACAAAACCACCCACAAAACCACCCACAAAACCATCAAGGGAAGGAAACCCATAATTCCTTCCCTTTTTTTGTATCTTTCCGCTGCTCAATCCCGCTGAATGTTCGGACAAATCGTGCTAGTAATGCTCGCCTGCGAGGGTTGCTCTTGCCAGCAGTTGAGAATGCCTTGCAATTCCCCCTTCAAAGTTTCTAAGGCTGCAATTTGCACGGAAATTTCCTCTACCTTAGCCGTTAGATGCTGCTTCGCTTCAGAGCAAGGCAAGTCTCCCCGATCGCGAACCTGTAAAATATCCTTAATCTCCTGAAGGCTCAAACCCAGAGCCTGAGAGCGTTTAATAAACGCCAACCTGTTGAATACGGTTTCGCCAAACAAGCGATAACCAGCGGGCGAGCGCTTTACCGCAGGAGACAGCAAGCCCATCTCCTCATAGTAACGAACAGTTTTCACCGACAAACCACTACAGGCAGCTACAGAGCCAATTTTGTACAGTTTCTCGGCAACAGAAATATTCATAAACCAAGCATCCAAGATCGAAAGACTTTCTTGCCCTATCTTTTAGTGCCTCAGATCCAGGGAGTCGATCGGCACATCGCCCAGTCACCATTGCCCGGTAATCTTAATAAGGAGGATTTTTTTTAGACACATTAAGCACAGGCAACTGGGGGCGAGAAGACTGAGGAGGAAGATAGTATTCAGGAGCAGGTGCGGTTTGTTCGGCTCCAGAGCGGTAAAATTGCCACCAGCGGAGAGCCATCGCCACCCCAGCGGTGCCAAGCCCAAAAGCCAATAAAGAGCCACTCGCACCCATGCTGCCGATGGCTGCATCGACAACGCCCACTGTCACAACAAAGCTGGTAATTGGCTCTTTACGGTAAGCTGACCTCAAAAGTCGCGTCCACGAAGCATTCATTTGGTTTTACTCTGTTCTATATTTATTTACAAGCTCTAAAACTTAGAGTTGGCGGAACGATCGGGATTTCTAGCTCAAAGACTAGCTTCACCTAAATTAATCTTCTCGCCTGTGGGGAATTGTACGGGAGCGAGGCAAAATTGCCAAGCTTGTAAAATCAAAATTCCACCCCATATATACCTCCAAAAGCCAGCTATTGCATTCGGGAACAGATCTCTCTCGACAGAGAACTCGCTGGGCTTGTTTCTAATTAATATTTTAATCAATTCCCGAATTTGTCGCGGTCAGCAGCAGTCACACCCGCGGCCGGAAGAGTCAAGACAAAGTGTAAGGCTGACCGCGCCATTGCTAAAATTAGTTGAGACCTAACCAGGACAGCAAGCCCTGGCCTGTGACATACTCGATAATTAAAGTTAGAGAAAAACCGATCATCGCGGCTCGACCGTTAAGGCGTTCCGCGTAGCTGTTGAAGCCAAACTTTGGCTGTTCCAGTTTGGGAGTGACCGTGGGTTGTAGTTGTGTCATTGCTTTGGGTACCTGGCGATCGACGCTATTCAAATGTGAAATCCAATGTTAGTTACAAATCTTAAACATTGCTACTTCTATTATAAAGAGGGTTAACCGCCGTCAACCGTCCCCGAAGAGAAAAAACTGCTGCCAACTAATGCCAATTAATTATACCCGCTCAAAATATGACTAATCAGTTAGATAACGATAAGCTTCCTGTCGCCGTACAGCGAGTAGCCTTTGCCCTTCGTACAACAGGCTGGGTTTGCTTCTGGGTACAGGTAGTGCTAGGGGTGGTAGCGGCGATCATTTTGCTCTTTGCCATCCCCTTCGCCCTCCCCAGGGCTAACGCCGCTGCGGGTTCAACCAGTGCCGGCACCGGCGGCGGCGTATTTTTTGCCATTTGCGGGCTGGCCGTACTCGCTTACAGCATATATCGCTCTTTCCGCTTCACCCGCTTGTCGAGACAACTGCGATCGCCCGCTAACGCTGTCCGCCCCAAAAAAGCAGACACCATCAAAGAGGTGCGGCTGGCACTGATGAGCAACTTATCAGGAATGGTGCTGACGCTGATCGGCGCAGAAGCCATCAGCGGCACGCTTTTAGCCAAATCTCTAGCTCAGCCGCAAGCCTTGTTCGGTGCCGCAGTTGATTTGGGCCGATTTATTCAGCCCCTAGATATATTTGTGGTACTCGCCAATACTCACGCCACTGTTGCCCATTTTGTCGGGATTTTCGGGGCTCTGTGGTTGCTCGATCGCATCCACAAGCAATAGTCCTGGGTGAGGGGCAACCGATGCCCGATGCCCGATGCCCGATGCCCGATGTCCGATGCCCCACTCTCCCCCAACCTACATCCGGAATCACTGCCAACCTGTCGAAGAACGTACTCAGATACCTTCTACCAAGACAACATGAATATCATGGCACTGAAACCCGAGGCTTATTTTGGGGTGACAGATCACCCAACTATTGAAATTTCTCAAGAAAGTTTTCGTTCTGTCCTAGGTCAAATAGAAGCTGAACTCGTATGTAGCGACACCTATAGCCAAGCTCTAGCTAGCTTGCAAACAATGTTGGGTGAAGCAGCCTCCGCTGCCGAAATTTTAATTAGAGCAGTTAGCAGAGAAGCCGTCAAGCTCGCATTCGATCGATTTCCCAAACAAAACAAAATTGAACCGCAAGTAGCCCCAGAGAGTTTTACTGCTGTAAGTCCCGCCATTGAGACGGTGACAGAAATTCAAGAATTGGAGCCACCAGTAGCTGTTCCTGTCTTCTATTGGCGCAGCGCTAGTGTGGAAGCGCCGCCCCAAACCGAGTCCGACACAGAAGAAAATTCCGATCGAGAGACTGACACTTCTGAAGACAGCAAACAAGCGCCCCAAGACGAAATTAAAGTCGAGTCTGCTCCACCTGCAACTGTCACCGTCCCCGGAAAATCCTTCCCAGGGTTTGGTTTTCCCAAAAAGCCGAAAAAACTCACCAGGGAAGAAGAAGCAGCAATAGCAGTTCAACAGCGAGAAGAGTGCCTGCGGGAGTTGGGTGGAGAATTGCGTAAGGGACGGCAAGTTCGCTCCCTATCTCTGCAGCAACTCCACAGTCAAACTCTCGTGCCGCTGCACCACATCGAATCGATCGAAAATGGCGAAATCGACAAACTGCCCCAAGATATTTACGTTAGAGGTTTTATCCGCAGACTGGGCGACGCCTTGGGACTAGACGGCAGTGCTATGGCGAATGCTTTGCCCAAACCCGCTCCGAGTCCAATTCCCAGTATGTATGTGTCTGTTTCCGATTCCGACTCAAGCGAAGGCTTTCAAATGCGTCCGGTGCATTTGTACATCGGCTACACCGCTTTGATGGCTGGGGCTGTAGGGGGCTTGGGTTGGCTGTCGCAGCAACCCGTGGTGCCAGGAGCACAGGCAGTACCTCCAACGCAGGTGACACCGCCAGCCTCAGTTGCACCGGCTCAGAAGACCCCAGAAAAAGCACCTCAACCCGGCTTGAAAAAGTCTAGCAACGGGGGATTGAGGATGGGGGCTGACATGGCGCCGCCGGAGGTGATTTTTGGTTAGTGTGTGTCGGGCGAGCGATCGTCCGACCACTCTCTTGGTGCAGGTGAACTCGGAAACCTGGTTTCCGAATTCACCTCCATACGGATACTTGCTTGAAGAAATAAGTCCAGCAGAGCAATTAGGGTTGAGATTTTAGTTCAATCCCCCACCTTCATCGATCTGTAGAGTCAATTCTAAAATCTAAAATCTAAAATCTAAAATCTAAAATCGCCAGCCCGTGTACCCAAAGTGAATTTTCAACTGCATCAGGAAACCCGATATGTGCGATAAACTATCTATTTGACCACTCCTCAAAGAGGTTTCCGATAAGATGAGTTCCCCAGCCACCGCTGCTTTCTCCGATCTCGATCCGCTATCGACTCACTCGCCAACAGTCACGAGTTTGGCTGCACCAGACACTGCTTTGGTAACGGCGGCTGAACTGCCAAAAGCATCTTGGACAATAGAAGATAGTGAGAAACTCTACCGAATTCAAGGTTGGGGCGAACCGTATTTTTCGATCAATGCAGCCGGTCACGTTACAGTGTCTCCCAAGGGCGATCGCGGCGGTTCCCTCGACTTGTGCGAACTGGTAGACTCTCTCAAACAGCGAAATTTGGCTTTGCCCCTGCTGATTCGATTTTCTGATATTTTGGAAGACCGGATCGAGCGCTTAAATTCTTGTTTTGCCAGAGCGATCGCTCGGTACAATTACAAAAATGTCTATCGCGGTGTGTTTCCAGTTAAATGCAACCAGCACCGACAATTAATTCAAGATTTGGTGCGTTTCGGTCAACCTCATCACTTCGGACTGGAAGCCGGATCTAAACCGGAATTAATGATAGCTTTGGCGACATTGAAAACTCCAGGCGCTTTGTTAATTTGTAATGGTTACAAAGACCGCGAATACATCGAAACTGCTATTTTGGCGCAGCGGCTAGGCCAAACTTCCGTAATTGTGCTGGAGCAAATTGAGGAAGTAGAACTCGCTATCGCCGCGAGCAAAGCATTAGGAATTAAACCGATTTTGGGAGTGCGAGCAAAACTCACTACCAAAGGCGTTGGCCGCTGGGGAGGCTCCACGGGCGATCGGGCAAAATTTGGCTTGACAATTCCTGAAATTATCCGCGCAGTCGGCGAACTAGAAAAAGCTGGAATGCTCGATTGTTTGCAGTTACTGCACTTTCACATCGGCTCTCAAATTTCCTCAATTAGTGTCATCAAAGACGCCATTCGAGAAGCCAGCCACATTTATGTAGAATTAGCTAAATTGGGAGCTAATATGAACTACTTGGACGTAGGCGGCGGACTCGGCGTTGACTACGACGGCTCTAAAACAAACTTCCACGCTTCCAAAAACTACAATATGCAAAACTACGCTAACGACGTAGTAGCGGGAGTGAAAGATGCCTGCGACGAGCGGAAAATCCCAGTTCCCATTATCATTAGCGAAAGCGGGCGGGCGATCGCTTCTCACCAATCAGTGTTAGTTTTTGACGTACTCGGTACTAGCGATGTCCCCAGAGAAGTACCCGAACCAGTAGACGAAAACGCCCACCAAATTCCGCGCAATCTCTACGAAATTTACCAATCTATCAGTCCCGAAAATTACCAAGAAGTTTATCATGATGCTATCCAATTCAAGGAAGAAGCAGTCAGTTTATTTAACTTAGGCTATTTGGGAATTGCGGAACGGGCAAAAACCGAACAGTTGTACTGGGCTTGCTGCGATAAAATCCAGAAGATCGCGCGGCAAAAAGAATATGTATCTGACGATTTGGAAGACTTAGAAAAGGTGATGGCCTCCATTTATTACATCAACTTATCGGTTTTCCAGTCAGTACCAGACAGTTGGGCAATTAACCAATTATTCCCAATTATGCCAATTAACCGACTCGACGAAGAACCAACTCAACGCGGTATTTTAGCTGATCTTACCTGCGACAGCGACGGCAAAATCGACCAATTCATCGATTTGCGAGATGTAAAGTCGGTTTTGGAACTGCATACTCTCAAACCAGGAGAACCGTACTATTTGGCGCTATTTTTGGGGGGTGCTTATCAAGAAATTATGGGCAACCTTCACAACTTATTCGGCGATGCAAATGCAGTTCATATTCAGCTAACACCTTCTGGCTATCATATCGAACACGTTGTGAAAGGAGACACTATGAAAGAAGTCCTCAGCTACGTACAGTATGATTCAGAAAATTTGGTTGAAAGCATCCGCCGTCAGACAGAAGCAGCTTTGCAGCAAAATAAAATTACTCTTTCCGAGGCCCAGCTTTTGCTGCAAAATTACGAGCGGAGTCTCAGCCAATATACTTATCTTCAGTCTTAAAATGTAGGGTGCAACCTAAGCACATTACCAGAATTAAAAGCTGAGATCATAAACGTAAAAGTAGGGTGCGCCTAGCGCACCTTACCTTGATCCCTTAGCAATTGCCAATTAGCAATTAGCAATTAGCAATTATGCACCATGACCGAGAATTTCAGATATCGCCCGCCGCTCTTCTCCCTGCTGAGTTGGTAAAACTTGGCGCGCGTCAGTAATCAGCCAATCGAGAGCCGCCGCTTGCAAATCGATCGCAGCCCCGGTTTTATCAACGCAGTAGCGCCCGAACACCAGTTTGTCAACCAACCGCACCTCCGGGCCCAAACGAGAATACTCAAAAATCACGCTGTTTTCCACAGTGGCGCCACTGCAAAGCCAACAGTTTGGACCAATCATTGTCGGGCCGACAATTTTTGCTCCATCCTCAATGATCGTCATTCCACCAATGTAAACAGGCCCAGTAATATCAACCTTATCCCAGTTGACAGCTACATTCAAACCAGCATAAATGCCGGGGCGCACTTCAATTCCCGGAATCGAAACATTTTTAACTTGTCCCAGCAGCACGCTCTGAATTGCCCGCCAATAGTCAGGAACTTTGCCGATATCCACCCACTCAAAGTCCATGCTAATCCCGTAAAAAGGTGCGCCTTCTGCTACTAGCTTGGGAAATAACTCCGAACCGATATCATATTCCTGACCCGAAGGGATGTATTTGAATATTTCCGGTTCAAAAATATAAATACCAGTGTTAATGTCGGTACTCAGAGCTTCTTCTACAGAAGGTTTTTCTTGGAAAGCTTTAACTTTGCCAGACTCGTCTGTTACCACTACTCCGTAACTGGGAACCTCTTCGCGGGGAACCGATTTCATAACAATAGTAGCGATCGCCCCTTTTTCCCGGTGCCACTTCACAGCAGCAGTCAAGTCCAAGTCAATCAAAGCGTCGCCGCACAGCACCACAAAAGTATCGTCAAAAAACGGCGAGAAGTCCTGAATTCGTTTCATGCCACCAGCCGAACCGAGAGCCTCTCCAATCAGTTCTCCCTCCTCAATTCGCCCTTCAAAAGAATAGGCAATTTGTACCCCAAACTTTTGACCGTCACGGAAGTAGTTTTCAATCACGTCTGCCAGGTGGGAAACATTGACCATAATCTGGTCAAATCCGTGCTGGCGGAGCAATTCAACCAAAAACTCCATCACTGGCTTTTGCAGGATGGGAATCATCGGTTTGGGTATTGTCTGAGTAATAGGACGGACGCGAGTGCCTTTACCGGCCGCCAGAATCATCGCTTTCATTCTTAACTTCCTCAACCCTCTGTTAACTGATATCAACTGAACAATTAGATGCTAGCGGTTGCGATCGTCGAATCGATCGAGCGCGGCAAAATCCTGACCTGTTTATAGGCGACATCGTACCAGGCTATCAATGACTCTTCCCTATTTGCTTGATTTAAGAAACCAGGAATCGGGAATCAGCAAAAACTTCGCACTCCCGCTGTCCGCATTCGAGACTCAACAGCAGAATGTCGGCGAGCGAGGTTCTGTCTGGAATTTTAACCGACGCAGCGGCACAGTTATTAGTTTCGCTTCGCCCGATAACCTAATACCCTGCAAGCTCAAAGCGCGCGGATTTTGAGGTCTTGATAAAACTCCTCTTGAAGCAACTCTACTTTAGACTGAGCCGATAGCAGCAACAACGCCCAAAAAATACCCACGCGGTCATGATTTGGCAAGTGAACTTCCCCAGTCGATACCGGGTGTTCTGGGTTGACAGGAGAGTGCAAATCGTTATGATGCCAGAGCTCTAGCAATTTGTCCAAGTCCAGCCAACCCTCGTCAATTTCCGCGCCCCGCTGATTCAGAAACCGTTCGAGTTCACTAGCAGTTTCTACGAGATTTTCTTGGTGAGCTAGCTCAAAGATAGCCTGTGCGGCTTGCGATCGCATTTTTGAGGTAGGGCGGCGTCGGGGAGTAACTGTCTGCTCCATTGCTGCTTTCATTAGCTGCAACTGCTCAATCAGTTCTGGGAGAGTCACCGGGCGTTTTTGCGGTAGTTGAGCTACACCGCGACGGCGCAATTGTCGCTCTAAATGCTGTGGCAAGTGTCGCCCGCCTGAGTGTTCTGCGTCTTCTACTGCCGGCTCGTCGGCCGAGTCGGGATTCGCGGGGGGTTCGGAGAGGACGATACTTTCTGCTTTGAGCAACACCAGCATTGAAGCGTACAAAAACGCTTGGCCGGAGTGGGACAAATCGGAGAAATCCTTACTCTGATCGGCATCGCAGGCGTTCGTAAGCTTGCTCAGACATCGATCGAACACTTCAATTACCTTAACGTCCCAAGGATCAATTTCTCCCCGTTCGGCTAGGTCAATTAAAATTGCGATCCCCTCAGAAATCGTTTCTAACCCATCTTGGTCTCGGGAAACGGCCATTCGATTTTAGATTTTAGATTTTAGATTTTAGATTTTAGATTTTGCCTCTGGGACAACGAGAGAGCATATCAAATTAATTGGCGGTTATTTCAACAGCTTTGGCCTCAATGGCTGCTATTTCTAAACTTATCGGTTCTGCACTTTCTAACAAAGGTTGTTGGCCTTCTACTCCGACTCTATAGCGTTCAAGATTTTGTTCTAATTCCTGAATCCGCTGCTCTTTTTCGCGAACTTGGCGAATCTCTTGGCGCAACGCGAGGGTTCGCTGCATTCTCGACCACAGACTGAACAGCCACGCTAGTGTTGCCCCTAATCCGGTCGCTACAATTAGTTCTACGCACAGAGGAGCTTTAACTTGGACGCCTTGGATAACTTGAATCGCGACTGGCTGTGTATTTTCGATGCTGAATAATACTAGAGCCAAGCAAATCAGAAAGATGAAGAAGAAATTTAGCGATCGCATTTTCTCTGTTCCTAATTCTCAATTCAGGTTAAGCAAATTATTTACCATTTGTCAACTTTTTTTTGGCAGATGTTCTCAGTTTTGTTGATAAGATAAAATCGGGTCAATCAACCATACTATCCGGGGAGGGGCGGGTTTATTGGAGTTCTGAGAGTTGATTGAAGATATTGGTTAACCCGCCCCTGCAGGAGATATCCTCTTTAAGTTTGACCGATGTTTTGGGGTTTCTTTCCGATTCCCAGTGCTGGCAATATTTTATATTTCAAAGCAATGCCCGCGGCTACAAACAAGGCAATAATCAGCGCCCCAATTCCTACGGGACTGGGAATCCAGAATATCGCCTCCAAATAGTTAACTTCTCCGGGTTTGAGCTTCCAAACTAACTGTTTTCCCTGCTGATAGCTTTCGGGAACCAGCGCACCGGCGACTGTTTCAATACTTTTTGCGCCCCAAGGCGTGTTCAAGCTAAAGTCTAGTTCCAAAAGTCCCCCCGGACTCAGCAGCAGACTGCCATTAGAAGAAAGCAGTGAAAGAGAGCGCAAATCCAATTCCAAACTCAACCGATTTCGCAGCACCAATAACAAATTATTCTGCTTGACACTGAGGTGAGATTCAAACTTCGGCAAATCGGTTTCTAGCGGACGTGCAACCCGAGATTTTGCGGTTGGTGCGATCGGATTGTAAAATTGGTTGAACTTGTCTTGCAACTCGGCTCCATTATTGAAAGGAATCCTCACTAGAACTTCTGTGGGGGAAACCCGTTTAGTTTTTCCGTCCAGCAACCTCACCCGGCTTTCTACGCTTTTCAACCATTCTGCAACAGTTTCGCTGCTGAAGCTCGTCAACCTTTCCCCTAGTTTTATGTGCTGCACGATTTCGCCACGAGTTTGACTCTCAAAGTTGACCCCGACATCGTACTGAACGCATCCAGTCACTAGAGTTAAAAGGCAAAAAACCAAAGGTAAAAGAAAGAAAAAGTGCTTTTTCTTCTTCCCCGTTCCATCCTTGACATTTTGCTCTTTCATTATAAACTTTTCCCTATTTTTACCTATTTGCATGAATTAGCAAAGCGTTGAATTGCCGACACTGTTTCTATTTTTGTTTAACTGGTTCCTAGGCTCTGCCTGGGAACCCATGTCCAGAGGCTTTGCCTCGCAAGCTTTCATCCAAATTCGAGGCAGAGCCTCACGATCTGTATTACCAGGCTCTGCCTGGTAACGAGTAAAACCGCACTGAATTTATTGCCTGGAAGCTACACCCAAATGTTGAAACAGTATACTCGGCAAATAGGCCGCACCGCCTACCCATTCGGCTTCGCTGCTCAAATCTGCCAAATTTTTAAAGGCTTCAAAAATGCTGCCTGCCACCATTGTATTCTTGACGCGGCCGACAATTTTGCCTTTTTCTACTTTATAACCTAAGTCCAAATTGACCGAAAATTCGCCAGCTAACTGATTGGACTGGCCGGCACCTAAAACCTGCTCTACTATTAGACCTTCGTCCATGCTAGCAATCAAGTCTTGAGTGGCGGTATTTCCTGGGGAAATGCAAAAGTTAGTCAAATCAGGGCCTGGGCGAGACAATCCGCCACGAAAACCGTTGCCGGTTGATTGTACACCGGCGCGAGCGGCCCACCTGCGATCCCAATAAAATCCGGTGACAGTACCTTTGTCTATCAAGATTTTGCGGGTGGTGGGCGTACCTTCGTCGTCAAAGGGACAAGCAGAAGGGCCTAAAGTGGGGTCTTCAAAAAAGGTAAAGCGTTCGTCAAATAAGGTTTCGCCGATTTTGTCGGCTAGGGGAGAGGCTTTTTGAACTACTGCTTGACCTGAAAGGATGGTATCAAAGAGGCCGCCGAGGGTGCTAGCGGCGGCTCTGGGAGTAAATAATACTGGGTAGGAACCGCTGGTGATGGTGGCTGAATGTTCGGCGAGGCGGTATTTTTCGAGGAGTGATTGGAGGATGCTGTCGGTATCCAGGGCACGATCGCGCGCAACGTCGTAACTGTATGCTTGCATAAAGTCTTCTCCCTTTACCAAATTTCCCGAGATCGAGCCGCTGACTATTTGGCTGCTTCTTTCGGCATACAAATCTCGCGTCGTGGCAATTTTCACGCGGCCACTGCGGACGTGGAAACCGACATCTACCATAATATCGGGATTGTAGGCGTGAACTTGCTCAATCAGGTTTTTGCCGTTTTCGACTAATTCTTGAGTTGTGGGCGGAGTGTAGGTGGTTTCCGGGCCTTTTAGGTGGAAGTTGGAGGCGAGTTCAAATTCTGCGGGGTCGCCGATTTCGGCTGTTTGAATCGCTGCATCGACTAAATCGTCTATCCGCGTTAAGTCTGTGGAACTGGCAAAACCGATTTTGCCGTTGTAAATCAGCCGGAGTGCGACACCTTGCAGTGCTTTGGTTTGCAGGGATTTGAGGCGATTGTTTTCAAATTCGATCGGGGTGTCTTGACTCGACAGGTAGTATACTTCAGCGGCATCCGCGCGTTGAGATGCCAATTTTAATATCTGTTCTATGGTTGAATCGCTCACAATAATCGCCTTTCTGGTTGGGTCTTTTTTTATTTTAGCAATTATCGCTATTCAACTTCTGACTCCTGCCTCATGCTCGATCATTAATCCGTGTATCCGTGTCAAAAGCACTGGTGGTGTCTTCCTTATTTCTTCATCCTAACCTGCGCTACATCCGTTACATCCGTTAAATAATCCGTTGCCGAACTTCCTTCTCCTCTAATTGTAATTCACACTGTTTAAAAACATAGTTAACTGCTGCAAACAGCCGATCTAAGTCCTGAATTGTATAGAAAATTTTATTTTGAGTAAACATTTCTAACTTGAGCTTGCCAAACTGCCACATTGCCCCATTAGAAACAATCCCAAAGATAGTTTGTTCTGGTTCATTGTTAAGTCGTTGCACGGCGATCATTTCTGCCAAACACTGCCCCCATCCTTCATCAAATGCGCTCTCTTTCTTGGCTTCAACTAATATGAAATAGGGCTTGTCAAAAACTACTGTGCCGAGGGGGGAGCGCTTCGCCAATATATAATCTGGAATTCCTGACAGATTCTCATTATAGACTAAGGTTTGGTGACTCCAGAGGAGAAAATTACTTCGATAATTTTTCCAAACTTCTTTTAATACAGGATAAATGATATTTTCACAAATGGCGATTTCCGAGTTGTCAAATACTCCCTCATTGAAAATCAATTCTAATTCATTCCTAAAAACGTCGCTGACTGCAAATTCTGTTTCGACAATGAAATTATCCCTTCTGCAATTAATTTGGAATTCTTGGGCGACCGCGCTGATACTTTTATAATTGCTAAAAGGCATTGCTTAACTTCTCTCAGTAGGGGTAAGGTGCGCCTCGGCGCACCCTAGAGATAGGGTTTGTGCCAATGAAAAAATGATTAATAACTAAGAAATAAGCCGCCTAAAATTAGCCCGATAGCAATTAACGCCACCCAGATAAACCTATTATCTTTCGTATTAACCTGACTCAAATCTACAGGCTCTGGTACGACTGGCTTGGGTTTAGCGTACTTGATATCAGCGTTCGGATTGGCTTGAAAACTGATTGATTGATTTTCATCTAAAGCTGCCAAATCAGGGATTTTCACCATCCATTCAGGAGGGATAGTGAGTTTGGGAGCTTCGAGAATGAACAGCAAGCGCTTTGCTTGTTGGCGGGTTTCTTGGCGGGGATGGCGGGTGAGCTTGCGGCAAAGCTCGATCGCCCTTTCTGTATTGCCAGAGGCTTCGTAGGCTGTCACAAGCCACATCTGCACCTCACCGCCCAACCGGGAATTTCGATCGACTAAACCGGTAGCTGTTTCTAAACTCTGCACAGCTTGAGCATACCGGCCACTCTCAAAAGCTACTTGCCCAGCTTGGTACTCAGTTTGAACAATTTCTAACTTTTCTGAAGTCACGAGCACCCACCCAATTCACAAATATTAATTCCCAAATTCCCCAAACGCTAGAATTCGCTGTTGTGTTGCGGCATACCCGACTCGTTGTCGCGTTTGGAACCCAGCAAGTCTAAATGGTCTACCTTAATTACCGGCTTTGAGCGATTTGAACCGGTATTGCGGTCTTGCCAGCGATCGAACTTCAAAGAGCCTGTTACGCCAATTAGAGAGCCTTTGCGAACGTAGTCAGCAGCAATCTGCGCTGTTTTGCCCCAGATTTCCAGATTAAACCAGTCTGGTTGATCGCTGTTCTTGGTTCTGCGATTCACTGCCAGCGTCAAACTACACTTAACTGTACCCGACTCAAAATACTTAACGTCCGGGTCGCCGCCGACGCGGCCTACTAAAGTCACAACATTAAGACTCATAAACTTTTTTGGGAATGTGGTCGATCGGTGATGTAGTTAAACAGTCCACACGCGCATTAGCCTCCAAACTGAACTTGGAACAACGCTTGTGAGGCTTCATCCTGATTGTACACCCAGTTAGCAGAACATATTGATAGTGGATGATTGGCGAGTCTGCGCTCAACCTGAGCTCGACAATGTACATTTCTGACTAGACTCAGGATGAAAAACGTAATAGAATCCACCTCGGTTACACTTTTGTAACAACATTATTGCACACAATAGTATTTTAGTTTTTGGGGGGGGTACGAATCAGTGGGTCTTCTCAATCGATTTTCGTTATCTAGAGATATGGGTATCGACCTCGGTACTGCTAACACGCTCGTTTATGTATCGGGCAAAGGTATTGTTCTGCAGGAACCTTCTGTAGTGGCGATTGACCAAGATTTAAAAATACCGCTGGCTGTTGGAGAAGAAGCTAAGAAAATGCTCGGGCGCACGCCAGGGAATGTCATAGCACTGCGCCCGCTTCGCGACGGGGTAATTGCAGACTTCGATACGGCGGAATTGATGCTCAAGACTTTTATCCGCAGAGTTCACGAAGGCCGAAGCTTAGTTTCGCCGCGGATAATTATTGGCATCCCCAGTGGTGTCACTGGAGTCGAGAGGCGTGCTGTCATTGAGGCGGCGACTCAGGCCGGTGCTAGAGAAGTACGGTTAATTGATGAACCCATCGCTGCGGCGATCGGAGCTGGACTGCCTGTTGCTGAGGCGACTGGCAATATGATTATAGATATAGGCGGAGGTACGACGGAAGTTGCGGTTTTGAGTTTGCAAGGTACGGTGATCAGTGAGTCTGTGCGGGTAGCCGGCGACGAACTCAATGAGGCGATCGTCCAATACATGAAAAAAGTTCACAATTTGGTCATCGGCGAACGCACTGCTGAAGAAATTAAGATTCAGGTGGGTTCTGCATATCCAACTCCAGAGGATGACGACGTAATGATGGAAGTGCGGGGCTTGCACTTACTGTCGGGTCTGCCGCGAACTGTTACTATCAAAGGCCCAGAAATTCGCGAAAGTATGTCGGAACCGCTTTCAGTAATTGTGGAAGCTGTCAAGCGTACTTTGGAACGCACCCCCCCGGAACTAGCAGCAGATATTATTGACAGGGGAATTATGCTGGCTGGTGGTGGGGCGCTGATGAAAGGTTTAGATACTCTGATCAGTCACGAAACCGGAATTGTCACTCACGTAGCGGCCGATCCGCTGTGCTGCGTGGTTTTGGGAACTGGTAGGGTATTGGAAAACAAACAGTTGGAACGGGTTTTCAGCGGGCAGTCGTCGCGTAATATGTAGTTAAAAAATTTGGGATTGTGGATTCAGAAATACGGCTGCAATCTCAAATCTAAAATCCTGACTTAACAATTTTAGATTAGTGAAATTATGCTAAAAAATACATTCCGAAAGTGGTGGGATCTGCGGCTGCAAATTGCTCTTTTAGGTTTAGCTGTAACTGCCGCTTGGGGAGTTCGACAAACACAAGGTGCGGCAGTATTTGAAGTTTACAATTGGGTGACTCGTCCGTTTCACGCCAACGGCTCTGGGCAAGAGGAACTCATCTCGGCGCGCACTCAAGAATTGCAAGCGCAGCTATTAGAAGTAGAAAATCAAAATCAGAAGCTAAAAGAGCTTTTAGGTTACGTTTCGGGTAAGAAACCTCAAGGAATTGTAGCTCCTATTGTCGGTCGCAGCGCCGACCACTGGTGGCAGCAAGTAACCTTGGGCCGCGGCAGTAAGGATGGCATCAAAACAGATTTTACTGTGATGGGTCCCGGCGGTTTAGTAGGCAGGGTTGTCAGCGTTACTCCTAATACTAGCTTGGTGCTGTTAGTCAGCGACGCTACGAGTCAATTGGGTGTGGGAATTACCCGCAGTCGCCACATGGGTTTTATGCGCGGGAAAGGCGGAAATCAGGCGGTGATGGAGTTTTTTGAGAATGTTCCCAATGTCAAGCCTGGGGATGTGGTTTCAACTTCTTCTTACAGTCAGTTGTTCCCTCCTGGTTTGCCTGTGGGAAAAGTGGTTTCGGTGGATATGAATAAAACTCCGGCTCCAGAAGCTGTGGTTGAGTTCTCTGCACCGATGAATTCTCTGGAGTGGGCGGTCGTTTACCCCCACTCTAAGCAAGCCGAACCGAAGGATTCGCAGAGTCAATCTTCAGCAGCATCTGAGGGAGCACAGCAACAATGAAAGCTTTATCTCGGATGTCTTCGCGATCGCGCCAATTTCTCAACTTCGCAGTTACATTTCTATCTGTGATGCTGTGCATACTGATATTGCCCACTCGGATGCCGGGAATGGAATTGCTGGGAATTGGACCTAACTGGCTGTTAATTTGGTTGGTAGCTTGGAGTATTAAGCGGAAACGTACAGTTTGGGGAGCTGCTAGCATGGGCTTGGTTTTGGGGTTTCTTCAAGATGCGATGACGGCTCCTCATCCCAGCCACGCTGTGAGTCTAGTTGTTGTAGGAGTCTTAACAGTTGTTTTGCAGAAAACCTGGTCGATTCCGGCAGATATTGTTGAGAGAGATCCGATTCCGATCGCGCTAATTGTGTTTGGGATGGCGGTGGTAGCGGAAACGGTGATGGGGCTGCAATTTTTTACTATGGGCGATCGGGCTTTACTGGAAATTTGGAGCTATCACCAGCGAGTGGCTTTGTGTTCTGCTATTCTTAGCAGTCTTTGGGCTCCGGTGATTTATTTTCCGCTCAATCGCTTATGGGAAATGACCAGGAATGTAGAAAAACCTTAGTCATTACTCATTACTCATCATTCATCAGTTAACAGTCAACAGTTAAGTGTAGTCATTCTACTATTAGTTGTTGACCGGAACCTAATAAGTGATGAACGGCAATAATCAAGTCGCTGAGAATTAAATTAGGCTGATGCTTTTGCAGTTGATAGCGACTGCGAATTCCGCAGGTAACGGCAATTGTAGGTATTCCCAATGCTTTTCCTGCGAGGATGTCTGCTTCTGTATCTCCGATCATCCAAGCCGAACCCAGCGATGACTCAAATTCTTCTGCCACTTCAGCCAACAATTCAGTTTTTAAGGCTGTATAGTTGTGATAGGCGGCATCCGCCATCTGAGTTCCGCGAATGCTGGTAAACAGTCTGGCTAAACCGTAATTTTGTAACAGTTGAACGGCTTGATTTCTCGGCCGCAGGGTGACTAAAATCAGCCGCACGCCGCGGGAGTGCAGAAGTCCGATCGCCCATTGCACTCCCGGCTGGATGCGATCTAAGTGCAACAAGTCTGGTTGATTGACAAGGTGACTCACGCATCCTAGAAAAACGTGAATTTCTTCTCCCGACAAGCCGGAACTTTTGGCTATTTCAGCATCGGGTACTCGGTTTTGTTTCATTTGCCAAAACTGCTGTTTGCTGAGGATTTGAAGGTTGAGGTTGATTCCCCGATCGAGATAAGCTGCTTGAGTATCGGCCAATCCCTGTTGATAGGTGGCATAGTAGCGATCGGACACATCGACTATGGGCCCGTCTAAATCGCAAAATACCGTCATCCGGGGGGACGACTCAGCCTCTGATGGTAGCTTGTACTGAAGGTTTTCGGAGTCTTGGGCGACAGCAGTTAACATAAAACGTTAAGTAAATCTAGGGAGTTATACATTTCTTGACTGTAGCAAAAAATGTATAAGTTATAATACATAAATTTTAATGCTTTTATTAAAAAAACCTATGAATTTTTTGAGGATGGGGTTCAATAAAGGCGATCGAGCCTGTGCGTCCATAACTTCAAGGGAAAAAGTGATTTTTGTGGCTGTTAATATGTGCTTTAGCCATTAAAGTTTAGAATTAAGTTTTTAGTCTTTTGTAATTTACCCATGCTCAAACAAAGCGATTTTGTTAGGAATTCGGACACTAATCGAGTAGAGGTGCTGTCCGAAGCACTGCCTTACATTCAACACTTTGCCGGTCGCACCATAGTCGTCAAATATGGCGGTGCGGCGATGAAAGATAGCAATCTCAAAGACAAGGTGGTTCGGGATATTGTGCTGCTAGCTTGCGTGGGGATGCGTCCGGTTGTGGTTCACGGCGGCGGCCCTGAAATTAATATTTGGCTGGAAAAATTAGGGATTGAGCCACAATTTAAGGATGGTTTGAGAGTGACTGATGCGGCGACAATGGAAGTTGTAGAAATGGTTTTAGTGGGGAAAGTAAATAAGGAAATTGTTTCCTTAATCAACCAAGCTGGCGGCAAAGCAGTGGGATTGTGTGGCAAGGATGCCAATCTGATTCAAGCTCGTCCAGATGGCCGCGAGGGAATTGGGTTTGTGGGTGAAGTTAGCGGGGTGAAAATCCAGATTTTGGAGTCTTTGGTGAACAGCGGTTATATTCCGGTGGTGTCGAGCGTGGCAGCCGATGAAAACGGTCAATCTTACAACATTAATGCTGACACGGTGGCTGGAGAGATTGCGGCTGGTTTGGGAGCGGAAAAGTTGATTTTGATGACTGATACTGCGGGAATTTTAGAGGATTATCACAAGCCGGATAGTCTGATTGCTAAGTTAGATATTCAAGAAGCAAGAGAGTTGGTTGAGTCGGGAGTTGTCTCTGGGGGGATGATTCCGAAAGTTAATTGTTGTGTGCGGAGTTTGGCTCAGGGTGTGAAGGGTGCTCACATTATTGACGGTCGAATTCCTCATGCTTTGCTGCAAGAAATATTTACGGATGCGGGGATTGGGTCGATGATTGTGGCTTCTGAGTTTAGCAGCGCGAACTTAAGGCCTAAGTAATGGGTAAATCCTAGCGTGGGGAGGGCGGGTGCGTGAAAGGTGTAAACTCGCTGCGATTGCGTATATCCTAACTAAACCTGCCCCTAAAAACCTTGAGAAGGTACTTCGGGGAAATTACTTCAACTAATTCTAACCCTTGTTGAATTTCAGCTTTTCTGAAACTATGATAAAACGCTTTAGAGTTTTGGATGCTGTTGCGCTTCTTAAGCCGATTTCAAATACGCGATTAGCGCTAGTGGAACCAGAATACGCATTTATTTTTAGAGCATCGGTTCAGTATGCGGTGTTGACAAAACAGACGGGAAATGATAAGTGAATTGAGAAGCATGTTAAATTCTCACAATCAGAAAGAAGGAAGAAACCTTATGCGTCCTCCCTTATGGCATCCTCCAATTGAACTCTCAGAAACAGAAGCGTTGATTATCAAGCGCATTAAACGAGCCAAGTTATTCACGTTTCTAGGGCTCAACCGTTCATTCATATTTAATGATGAGTTTCAAGAAGAACTTGCTACAATTTTTAAAGACAGCACAGTAGGTCAGGGCCCAGTTCATCCTGCACAAATTGCTCTGGCAATTATTCTGCAAGCCTACTTAGGCATTTCTGACGATGAAGTAATTGAAGAAATGCTCATGGATCAACGTTGGCAGTTAGTTCTCGATAAGGTGGATTTGGCTCATCTCAACTGAAAGCAGCTTTAGATTTCTCACCTTTATGGGGAGCTGGTAAAGTCGAAGATACATATAATCTCTTGGGTCATGATGAGCGTAAGACGGTGAGTATGATAGCTGCTGTGCAGGGGCGGGAGCCAGCAGAAATTGCCCTGGAAGCAGGTGCACCCATCCTTAATAGTTCTAGCTTAAAAACGGCCTATAATTTAAACTAGGATAATCCAGTAGAGCGTCAAAATGCACTCTTAATTATCCTAAGTAGCTTAAATTCAGTGGAAGAATGGATGCAAAGCCAGTCTAATTGTGATGAATTTGAAGTAGTCCAAGAGACTCTGGATGTTGCCCGAGTGATTGAATCTCAGAATGTAACTTTCGATTCACAAGGCGTTCCGAGTTTAAGTAAAGGGAGCGCCAAAGATCGTCGCATTTCTATTGAATACCCCGAGATGCGGCATGGGCGTAAAAGCCGCTATAAAAAAATAGATGGATATAAACGCCACGTTCTTAAAGATTTAGAGAGTGGTGTAGTTTGCGCGGTGGCGTTGACACGCGCCAATACTCCAGAATCCGCTGCTACAATTGACCTATAACGTGACTTAAAATTTCAAAATATTCACCTATCTGAGTTACATATCGATCGGGCTTATTTATCTAGTCATTGGGTGATACAACGGGATGATAAATTACAAATATTTTGTAAGGCGTGGCCGGTCAAAAATTCTCGATTATTTGATAAAAATTATTTTTTTCTTGACTGGGATACGCATTTAATTAGCTGTCCTAATCAGGTAAGTATCCCATTTTAACCCGGAAAAATTGTTCATTTTCCTCAGAATGAATGTGCAATTTGTCCTCTGATATCTGGTTGCACGAATAGTAAAAGATGACGGAGTGTATCAATTCATCCTGATGAAGCCTTAATGCAAGAGTTGCGAGCACGTCAATCCACTGCTATTGGTCGCCAAGAATTGAGAAAACGTACTACAGTTGAACACTCTCTGGCTCATATTGGCCATTGGTAGGGGAATCGTGCTCGGTATCGAGCGACAGCGGAAAAATCTCTTCGATTTACGGCGAGTCGCTGTTGTTCATAATCTTCATGTCATTGCTCGAATGGATCAGGTTCGGCCAATTAAACCGGGCCTAGAGTCTAACTCATTGACCGGGTAATTGCATACATCTCTTTTCTTGTCAACTCTTAATACTGAACCGAAGCCCTAGTATCAGAAGCTTTGGGATTTTCTTCAAACCAAATCTCAACAGACAATCTGGTTACTAAATCAATGACTGTAATTATATTTCCGGCTAATTGTCCTTTTTGAAGTGATTCTAAGCTTTGTAGTTTTCATTCATAGCGCCTCCAATATTGAGCCATCTATTATCCAAATTTTCTCGAATTTTGACAAGGTAAATTGAATACTTTCTGGCAACGGACGTTGATTTCTACTATGCCAAGCTGAAGAGAGATTGGGCAATAAATCTTTAAATACTTTTTTAAATAACTCCGCAGGAAATGTCAAAAATCATTGTGACACCGCTTGTTGACTAACTTTTATCGGATTACACCACAGAAAACCGTCTCTGGCTAAGATTCTTGTCAGCTCTCTCACGGATGCTACGTCTCGCCACAGTAAAATTAACACCCCAGCCATCATCAACGGTAAATTCAAGATCCGCTCTCTGAGTCCTAATTTTCGGTAGTAATTTTGTTGATTTGTAATGGCCGGTGTCAGCAATCTTTCCAGTTGCTCTGCAATTACTTCATCTTCCACCATTGGTCTGTGTGTTTTTTTCGCGTGGTCTCGATTGGTTTTTCGGGTGCTGGTCATGGCTGCTCACAATCCCTCTATTACTTGTCTGTCATAAGTTTCCTACGCTCCAAAACCCATGGAAATACTACCCTTGAAAATTTCCCTTTTTCCTTAACTTGTCACCAATGCGGTAGGCTTGACCACTATTTTCAATCCCTAGGATGCCTCCACATCCACTACATTGCTGCGGGTAATGGTTGATTACTTCTTGACACATTTGGGTCGGGTATAGCTTCCGTTCGTGTCCCGAATGTCCTAGTTGCCCACCCCGCTTCTTGCCGGTGGGTTCCTTTCGATTGGGCTTAAATCCTTGAGGATTCTTCGATGGTGGTTATGATGAATTTGCCGAAGTTCTGGCTAATTGCTCCTTGAGAAGCTCGTTTTCTGTTCTCAGTTCCGCTATTTCCTGTTCAACCCGATCCATCCTACCCACTAATTCGTAAATTAGTTCGAGGACACTATCTGGCACTTGCGCCCACTCTGCTGGGCTGATTGCCGCCATTAATTCCGGCACTGTCTTCTCCAGGTGCCTCACCTTATCAGATTTTTTTGGTTTTTGCTACCCCCGTGAACTTCTACGAATAACTGCTACCCCTACTTATTGAGCCGATACCGCTAAAATATGCTCAACTAGAAATTTTCGCCACACTACTTACCCCGCTATTCTTTCGCCCTTTCCCCACAACTTCCTCATCCGCTGCTGTAATTCCATCTAAAGCTCGATCGCCCGCCGCCTCTGACAACAAGTGAATTTGAATTTGATCCAACCGCGGCCCGCACACAGAAACAACCGTAAGTTCCACATTTTCTCCGCGCCAAACTTCCCCCACTGCCGGCATTCTTTGCAACTGATAACTCAGAAAACCTCCGATTGTCTGATATTCGTCAGTTACTGGCAGATCCACATTCAATATTTGATTCACATCATCTAAATTTAACTGCGCTTGCACTAAATAAGTGCGATCGTCCAATACTTGCAAAGCAATTTCTTTGCTGTCGGGCGACTCGTAGCTGCGGCCGATAATTTCGGCTATCAAATCCCGCAGTGTAACTAACCCGGAAATGCCGCCAAATTCATCGACTACGATCGCAATTTCTTCCGACGAACTCTGCATCAAAGGCAGCAGTTCCCCCAGCAGCATCATCTCCGGTACAAACCTCACCGAACGCATCCAAGGTAAAATTGGCGTGTCGGGAGATAGCAAACCTTCAGCTAGGGGTTTTGCCAGTTGTTTGAAACCAATAATGCCGATAATGTCGTCTAAAGAATCTCCCGTCATGGGATAGCGGGAATGGTGAGAAATCGCCATTTCGTCGAGCAAAGTTTGAAAGGTTGCCGTCTTGGGAAGTGCGACAATGCTAGGCCTGGGTACCATTACTTCTTCTACCCAAACTTCGCCAAATTCAAACACGTTGTTGAGCAATTCTCGCTTTTCTGCTTCCAAGCCACTGGATTCGCTGGAGGTAGCTATAATTAATTGCAGTTCTTCGGGAGTAACCGGCCGGTGCCTTAGATCGTATTCGATGCCCGCAAACCGCAAGAGCGATCGAGTAGATTGATTGAGAAACGACACAAAGGGCTTGAACACACGGGCAATCAATAAACTCGGAGGCCCTAAACTTCTGGCTAGCTGTTCGGAATGCAGCAACGCTACAGATTTGGGAAAAAGTTCGCCCAGTACGATTTGCACGTAAGCTAGCAACAAAAAAGTTACTATTGATATGCTAAAAGAATGGGCGATCGCCGACTTGATGTAAATTGGCAGCGGCAAATAGCTGATCGACATTCGGACTAGCACGGCGATCGTACTTTCCCCAATCCAGCCGAGAGCTAAACTAGAAAGAGTTATTCCCAACTGCATTGTCGAGAGCAATCGCTCAATACTTTGCTGCAAAGATTGCACAGTTAAAGCTGCCACGTCGCCAGCTTCCACTAACTGATTGATGCGCGATCGGCGTACCGTCACCATCGAAAACTCAGCCGCCACAAAAAAAGCATTGATCGCAATCAGCAACAGCACTGACAGCAACCGCGACAGCACCTCTGTCCAACTCATCGCGGGTAAATCAGATATGTCCTGCACTCTCGCCCCTAAAAGTGACACAATGCTCCCTAAAAAAACTTTCTCGATCAAACGTGAGAATCCCTTTGGAGGTTTTGCTCCTTTTGTTTTACTTCGCCACTGGAATGCCAGATATTTGCAACTGAAGTTTTTGACCTGGATAATCTGTCAGCGTCAGCGAAACTTCCTTAGCATTTTCCAGCAAAGCTGTGGGAATACTCACCGTACCGTAAAACACCTGCCCGTTGGGGGGCAGTTCCGACGGCAAATCCTCGGCAGTCGCGCTCAGGGCCCGGCCACGATCGTCAGTGACGTTCAAGAAACTGTAGAGAAACCTCACAGCTTGCGAGCCTTCATTTTTCATGCTCACGTCTAGCAGCATGGAATTGTTGCGCTGACTGGCCGCGCTCACTTCCAGGGTTATTCCTCCGTCGCGACTGTTCAGGGGAAACTTGGCGCTAGCATTTTGTGCAGCCGGTTTTTTTGCCGCGGCTGGTTTAGAGCTTGCCTTCTCTGTTTTAGTATTTGCCCCGGCCGTTTTTTCTGGATCGCGACCTTCTACCCGTGCTTTGACGGTTGTGAGAATGTCTTTTTCTTTCAAAATGCTCACTTGGTCTTTACTAGCCGTCTTTCCAGGCTTGCCGCTGCCAGCATTGTTGCTGGGACGAACATCGGGTTGAGTCGTTCCTTGCAAGGCTTCGCGACCTATAGTAAATCCCCAAACAGAACTCGTCACGCCTGCTCCAAACATGAGAGCGAGCAGAATTAGAGTCAGAATTACCGTCGAATTCACTGCCATTGCCTATAAGTTTATGCCGAGTCCTAGAAACTGCTTTGCCCGGTCGATCGGCTTGCCTAACATTGGCTAACAGGCGATCGGGACTCAGCAGATCTAAAGATTTTGATTTTTGTTCTCTAGTTCTAGCACGGACTGAGAAATTATGTTATAATTCATTTTCAGTTAGGTCGAACAAATCGACTTAACGGCAGTTGGCCGAGCGGTTTAGGCAGCGAACTCATAATTCGCCCCAGGCAGGTTCAACTCCTGCACTGCCGATTTAAAATCAATCACGACGCTCCCCCCGTGAACCCAAAACCGGGTTTCTTCCCTCGACGCATGGGAGGCGAGAAACCAGGTTTCTCCGAATTTTTACGTTAGACCTCTTGCAAAAATAGCTGGGACGGGCAAGATGCCCGCCCCACAAAAAGTTTTTTCTCTTGTGGGATGGGAATCTTGCCCGTCCGAAAATTTGATCGAAAGGACTTTTGCAAGAAGTCTGTTGAGTAACGATAAATCTACGTAGAAACCAGGTTTCTGAGGTCGCAAGTGCGATCGCTGCAAACTAGACATTCGATTGATCGACTCCTTGTGGAGATATCTTGGCTCCGCGCGCGTCGATCGCACTTGCGACCTCAGAAAATTATGATTCCGATGCCAACGGAAACGATAAGTAGATCCACCTAATTAAACGAAAAATACGGCTCGCGCTCAAGCTTGCTGTGTAAGTCTTCTTCCTTCTTCCTTCTTCCTTCTTCCTTTTTCCTTCTACTTATCAACCCTTAATTAACTCCACTCCGTCGCGCCCGTCGAGATCTTGAACGTAAACCTTAACTTGTTCTTCCTTTGCAGTCGGCAACTTTTTACCCGTAAAATCTGGCTGAATCGGTACTTCTCGGTGACCACGATCGACTAATACCGCTAACCAAATTTTCTCCGGCCGCCCGTAATCGTTGACCGCATTCAAAGCTGCTCGACTCGTTCTGCCTTTATATATAACGTCATCTACCAACACCACGGTTTTGCCCGTCAAATCGAAAGGAATTTCTGTTTTAGCTGGTGTCCGCATCGCAACTCGATCCAAGTCATCTCGGTAAAAGGTAATATCCAAAGCGCCCACGGGTACTTTGACTTGTTCGAGGACTTCAATTTGATCTGCCAAAATTTGAGCTAAAGGCACTCCTCTACTATGAATGCCCAACAGCACTAACTCCGAGGGATTCCCTGATTTTTCGACAATCTGGGAAGCGACGCGGGTGAGAGTGCGCCTCACTTCATCAGGGGATAAAATTTCGATAATTTTAGTCATAGGTTGCTGCGAGCTAATTGTTGGCTGTTGGCATATCGAACAATTGGAGATTGGAGATTTGAGATTTGAGATTGACTTGACAGAGGAATCTGGGGGTTTGAACAAAAGTCAAAACTTTTTTTTGCTTTTGTGGGTGGCTGATCTCTGTCTTCTGCTGCACTTAGCCCGAATGGATGAAAAGCAAATGCTGGGATTGCTTGCAAGCGGGCGAACAATGACAGAAATACGTTATTTATGTCTCCTGGACTGTTCGGGTGAGGTCATCAGTTAGCGGCTCAAACATAATAAGGTATAAAAAAGCAATGATAGTCCCAACCAAATCAGAAAGCAATACCGAGTTAATTGCAATGCTTGGCAAATTAGCGGCGCTGTGATAGGGTGATCCGGCTCGCCTAACAGCGGTTTGTGTTTGAGAACTCCGCGATAGGAATTAGTACCTCCTAGTTGTACTCCCAAGATGGCGGCGTAAACGCACTCGCTCCAACCGGAATTGGGGCTGGCATCTTTAACAGCATCTCTCTGACAAATTTGCCAAATGTAAATCGGTTTGCCCGATATAACGGCTAAAGTAATCACTGTTAGCCGGCAAGGAATCCACGTCAGCACGTCTTCTAGTTTGGCGCTAAACCATCCTAAATCTGTGTATGGGGCTTCTTTGTAGCCGATCGTAGAATCTAATGTGCTGGCTGCTTTGTAAGCGATCGCCAAGGGGACTATAGCAGTCGCCCACATCGAGTTAGGATCGATCTGCGAACCGGTAACACTTAATAATAGATGCGGCAGAGCGAACCCAAGTAAGGCATAAAATAGCGGTGCTGTCACGCCATCGACTGCATTCTCTGTTACAGTTTCTAACAATGCTCGCAGAATTTCTGGCTCGGATAAGTTTTCGGTATCCCGGCCGACGTAAAGGCTCAACCTTTCTCGCGCCTTGACTAAATCTCCAACATTTAAAGGTGCTAGCACATCCTCTGCTGCCGCCCTCAAACTGCGACCTGCAAAACAGCTTGCCAGCAAAATGGTCTGTATGGCAATACCTAAAAGAGGATGCACCCAACTAGCAGCTTGGACGATCGACCAACTGACAGTATAACTGCCTACAATCAGCCCGATCGCTAGTATTGTACCAGCACATCGTAGCAGCAGTTTGTGCCGATCGCCAGCGGGACGATTCTCTGCTTCAGGCATTTTGCCTGCGGGATTATTCCATATATTAAAGACAAGTCGAGTATAGCGGTCGATCGCCCAACCCATCGCCTGCACGGGATGCGGCCAACCCCAAGGATCGCCGATCGAATAATCCAACACCGCAGCTAAAATCAAAACAGGAAATTCATCCGGCATCATTATATATTTTGTCAAACTTGATAGTCCGTCAATCGATTTTAGATTTTAGATTTTAGATTTTAGATTTTAGAATTGAAGAAAGCGACCCCACCGATCAATCCGGGGACTTGCGATGGGGAGCGAGGAGGTTTTTTCTCGCTCCACGGATGCCTCCGGGGACTCGAAGCATCTTCCTTGATTGTCAGAGCAGGAGCAATCGCCCCAGAGAGCAGATTTTAACTCCTGCTACCCTTGCCGACTTTGATTTTTTGAGGGGCGATTTTATTGTAGAAGGAAGAAGGAAGAAGCAATAAAGGCAAGGGTTTGAGCAATTCAAAACCTCATCATTATCAGGCGTGGTTGCTCTAACTGCTGAGATTAGTTTAGTCGCCGAGCAAGTGTACGTTCTCCTCCCAATTAACACCGTCAAAGGGTAGGATCTGAAAGTGTTCGATGGCATCTGAGTCAAGACAACGGACGTTGACATCGAAATGATCGGGATGCGATCGGGGGCGATAGAACGAGTGAATGCCGCAAATTCCGCAGAAAGTATGTTGAGCAGTTCCTGTATTAAATGTATAGGTGGTCAAAACATCTTGGCCACTGAGCAAGGTAAAACGTTCCGGCGGCACAATGAGGTGCAAAAATCCCTTCTTTTTGCAGATAGAGCAGTTGCAATCTGATGCTTCGTGTTTGTCAACGGCGACACGGAAGCGGACAGCTCCGCAGTGACAGCCACCAAAGTAAGTAACAAGTGTTGCGTCCATGTGTGCTTGCTGGCGATCGAATGAATGAACTTACCATTTAAATGATAAAGCTAGTTTCTTCGCCAAGAGCCGCTTGCCAACTGCGGACATCATAGTATAAGTCTTCGAGGGAAATACTGTACAGCGCTTCGGCAAGTTTTTTGTGCAATCGGTTCCACAAACTGAATGTTACCCAGTCCTCTGCTTGCGTCGCGTCGGGAAAATGTCGAGGTAAAGGTTCAATAGTTTCACCTACAGCCTCTAAGATTTGTCCTAAAGAGATTTGAGCGGGCTGGCGGGCCAATTGATATCCTCCTTGGGAACCCCGAACAGATTGGACTAAACCGGCTCGTCGCATTTCAATCAGCAATTTTTCTAGATACGGAGCAGGTAACTCCTGTCGCTTCGCTATCGATTTCACCGATGTCGGGCCATAGCGAGGTTGCAAACTTAGATCCAGTAATGCTTTGACACTGTAGTGTCCGCGTGTGGTTAACTTCATGGGATTTTAAGAGCGGGGCAAATATTCAGCTAGCTGATAGCTGATAGCTTATGCTACCGAGTTTAGAGATTGCTCGCATCGGTTGCAGCTACTCCTCAAGAAATACTGCAGGTTGTTAAAAATATTTAGATAATAGTGGTTAACAATTGAGCCGATCGGTGTAATATAGTTTTACGACCAGCTATAAAGCTAAAGTTTCTTGGTCAAACCAAAAACCAACCGAGAAAAAATCCGTACACCAGTTGAATATTTCAGGACTCAGTAAATGGCTAAAAAGAAAAATATCGAACCCCTTGAAGGCGAAGATCTGATCAAAAAGGTCAAAGACCTAGAGAACCTTACCAAGGAAGAAAAAGCTAGAGCCTGTGGCTACTACACCGTTACCAAGAACGGCGTAGAACGGGTCAACATGATGAAATTCCTCAATGCGCTGATTGATGCAGAAGGCATTCAGCTAGACGGGAAGCAAAACGGCAATGGACGTGGCGGACGCTCTGCCAGCTATCGGATTAGCGTTCAATCTAACGGCAACTTACTGATTGGAGCTGCCTACACCAAACAGATGGAACTCCAGCCAGGAGATGAATTTGAAATCTCTCTGGGACGCAAGCACATTCACCTGCGCCAAATTGATCGAGAAGAAGAAGTAGCCTAGGCCTTTACGACTTGCTTTGACTTCTTGCTTGAACAGGTTGGTTTGACTTCAAGCATTGACTGCAAGCAGACAATTGGCTCTGAAATCTTTCTGTGAGCCTCAAATAGTATGGCTTCTATAGATGGCAATGGCTCGACAACAGCCACTGCCACTACTTTATATTTTCCGAGAATACCTATTCTCGCCCCTCGCTCTATCCGTTTGGACAAGCGGGGGATTTTCCGCGTAGCTGTTAAAGAGAAGTTCGGCAACGGATTGTGCTACCGGATGTAACGGATGTAACGCATGGATGTTCACCAAGGGATTGTATAGCGGATTTAACGGATGAATGTTGAGTTTCGATGGTCGAGGTTCCACGCAAGAATCAGGTTTGGTTGAGCTAGGAAACTCACGAAAGCAAGAAAATGGCGGAGGTATTCTCAGCTAACAGTGCGTCATACTCGTTGAAAAAAAGAGTGCAACTGTAGCGAAGCTCGAAAGCAAGAGCTTCATCATTCATTCGGAATTATTTAATCTAAAATCTAAAATCTAAAATCTAAAATTGTATAAGTCTCGTGCTTGCTCCTGATTTGTGTCTTTGTGGGAGGGGTTTTGAGGGCAAGGAAACACCTCGATTGCCCCTAAGTGAAATTACAGGCTGGAACAGTTAAAGTGTTAGGGAGCAATTAGTCATCAGCCTATGCCGTTGCCCCGATTCGCGAGTAAAACTTCTCAACACCAAACAAAAATCTCCCTGCGTCGCCTTCTGGTGGCCTCTTTTGTGCTGCAAATCGTCGCCGTAGTCGGGATTGTCGGGTATCTGTCCTTTCGCAACGGAGACAAAGCAGTCGAAGAACTCGCGGATAAATTGATCGCGGAGACGGGAAAGAGAGTTGAAGAAAAGCTGATTTCTTTTCTCGAACCTACCCAGTGGGTAAATCAACTTAACGCTGAAGCGATCGAGCGCGGTGAATTAAACTTACAGTTAGAAAAGCCGCAGCCTCGGGGAGAGAAGTTCCTCTGGCAGCAAATGCGCTCGTTTAAAAGCATTCAGTGGATTTCCCTCGGTGCGGAAAAATCAGGAGAATATCTCGGAATTTGGCGCAACCCCACGGATAACAGCTTGCAAATTGTCGCGGCAAACAAGTCTACCAAGTTTCAGAGCATTTACTACGCTACAGACAGCCTAGGCACTCGCACCGCTAAATTAAAGGCAGAACCCAGAACCTACGATGCCCGTCTCCGTCCCTGGTACAAAGAAGCTGTCGCAGCTAATAAACCGATTTGGACGAGCATTTATCCGGGTTTTAATCCTGGGACTGTTTTTATTGCTGGCAGCCAACCGATTCGCGATCGAAATGGTAAATTGCTGGGAGTTTGTGGCGTAGACTTTTCGCTTTCGGAGCTTGAGCAATATCTGCATCGCATTAAGCTTAGCAAAACGGGACAAATTTTCGCGATCGAACGATCTGGCTTGCTGGTTGCCAGTTCGAGTCAAGAATCACCCTTTAGGAAGATGTCTGGAAAGCAGCAACTGCAGCGGGTGAATGTTTTAGACAGCCAAACTCCTGTCATTCGCACCGCAGCTAAATATTTGTACGAACACTTCGGGGGGTTTGGCGACATTAAGCAGCGGCAGCAACTGAAATTTAGCCGAGATGGGAAGGAATATTTTGTGGAAGTGCTGCCTTTTTCTGATGTTTACGGTTTGAACTGGCTGATTGCGATCGCAGTTCCCGAATCCGATTTCATGGGGCAAATTAACAAAAATACGCGCGCTACAATTTTACTTTGTTTGGCGGCGCTGCTGCTATCGACAATTGCCGGAGTGCTGACAGCGAGGTGGGTAACGCTGCCGCTGCTGCGGCTCAACGAAGCAGCTAAAGATATTGCCGCCAGAGAGTTTGATCGCCCTGTTACTGTCAGTAGGCTTGAGGAAGTCGGCGAATTAGCCCAGTCTTTTAACGAGATGGCAGCTCAACTGAAACAGTCTTTTCAAGCTTTGGCAGAAAGTGAAGAAAAATTTGCCCAACTGATAGAAAATTTGCCTGTTGGAGTCTCGGCGATGAATCCGCGCGGCGCAGTTATTTTCATGAATTCGGCGGGTGAGCAGATATTGGGTAGGGGAGAAATGCCCGATGCTACCGCACAAGAGCTACCACAAGCTTATCAAATTTATATAACAGGCACTAATCAACTGTACCCTGCCGAGCAAATGCCGTTTGTGCGGGCGTTGAGTGGCTTGGAGGTGATTGCTGAAGATATGGATATTCGCCGAGACGGGAAAAATATTCGTTTGGAAGTGCGAGCGCTGCCGGTGTTTGACGGTGCGGGGAATATCCTTTATGTTCTTACTGTTTTTAAAGATATTACGGCTCGCAAACACGCAGAGCAAATATTGGCTGACTACAACCGTACTCTGGAAATTGAAGTTGTCGATCGCACGATCGAGCTAGCCTCGATCAATGCCCGCTTGCAGCTCGAAATTGAGGAGCGCAAGCAAGCTGAAAAAATTATCCGTCAAGAGCGCGACTTTAACTTAAAGATTATCGAAAATTCTCCTATTTTTTTTGTGGCGATCGACTCTGAGGGTAAAATCCTGCTGGCGAATCACAGTATTCTGGAAGCGGTGGGCTATACTGCCACAGAAGTTGTAGGCAAGGATTACTTAGCGACATTTGTACCCCCAAGCGATCGAGCCGGATTACATTCAATTTTTACGGGCGTAACAGCGCGGGAGCAAACGGTTAACGAACATCGCATTCTCACTTCTGACGATCGAACTTTGTTAGTCGAGTGGTACGGCACACCGGTGCTCGACGAAGGTGGCAGCCTCGATTTTTTGTTTGGATTTGGGATTGATATTGGCGATCGCAAACAAGCACAATTAGCCTTGCAAAAAAGCGAAGCTCTGTTTCACAAATTAGCGAACACTGTTCCCGGAGAACTTTACATATTCGTGCAGCATCCCGACGGCTCAGTCAAGATGGAATATATCAGTCCTCTATGCCGAGAAATTCAAGAATTAGAGCCGGAGGAAATCCAGAACAACTCTGCTTTACTCTACGAACAAATACACCCGGACGATCGCTCCAGCCACTTCGAGGCGTTTGTCAAAAGTGCCACTGATATAGAACCATTTTCCCACGAGTGGCGGATTGTGACAGCATCAGGAAAACTCAAATGGCTGCAAGGATATTCTCGACCAGAATTGCGCGAAAATGGAGATATTGTCTGGCACGGCATAATTATTGATACGAGCGATCGCAAACAAGCAGAACAAGAACTTCAACAAGCCAAAGAAGCCGCAGAAGCTGCCAACAAAACTAAAAGCCTCTTTCTCGCCAACATGAGCCACGAATTGCGAACCCCCCTCAACGCCATTCTCGGCTTCGCTCAATTAATGGAACCAAGCGCTAATTTAACTTTGCCGGAACAAGAAAATATCAAAATTATTCGCCGCAGCGGAGAACACCTGCTTCAACTGATCAATCAAGTTTTAGACTTATCTAAAATAGAAGCTGGGCGCATGACACTCAACGCCAAAGTTTTTGACTTTTACCGCTTGCTGGGGGATGTGCAAAATATGTTTCAGATTCCGGCGGCAAATAAAGGATTGCAATTAATTATTGACTGCTCTTGTGATGTCCCCCAATACGTGCAAACTGATGATATTAAGCTGAGAAAAGTGCTGATCAACATCTTAGATAATGCGGTTAAATTTACCGAAACAGGTTCAGTTTCCGTCACAGTATGGCACAAACAATTAGGAATCAATAAGCCTACCAAAAACTACTTAAATATTGGAGGACATCAAAAAACTATTTTTATTGGGTTTGAAATAGCCGATACAGGAGTTGGTATTTTCCCGAAAAAATTAGAAACCATATTTGAATTATTGGTGCAAACTTCATCAGAAAAGCAAGTTCAAACAGGTACGGGTTTAGGATTAAACATCAGCCGCGAGTTCATAAGATTAATGGGCGGCGACATTACCGTCGAGAGCGAAGTGGGACAAGGGACTGTCTTCAAGTTTGATATTCAAGTTGTTACCGCAGTGGGTGCTGGTGAAGTCATCAATAAATATGTTGAAGTCAATGATTTATCGCAGAGTTCAAGTATGGTACAAGAAAAAATATCTGATAGTGCTGCAATATTTACGCTGGACTCCAAGCCAAAAGTTTCCCCAGAATGGACGAGCAATCTAAAACAGGCAGTTCGTGAGGCTGACTTCGACTTGATTGCCACAACTATTGAGGAAATCGGCAGCGATAATGATGTTTTTGCGGAAGTTCTGAGGAATCATCTATATAATTTTGATTATCAAAAAATACTAGATTTGATTGCTGAAATTGAGCTGTAGATTGCTGAGTTTTCGAGTGCTGCTAAGCTCACCTTATCTATAAAGTAGCTGTTCTGCATTGATGCTCCCAAAACAGTTGTTTTAGCGACTGCCACAATAGTCATGATACGGCATAAAATCCTCGCTCAGATGCTCAATACACTCCGATAATTATCATGCTTGATTTGCTGCTAATAATTGAGTGTTTGAATTGACTTTTTTCAAGCTAGAGTTAACCCCCCCGATCACCCTTTTGGTAAGGGGAAATCGAGGGGGTTAACTCTTATTTGTCAAGTATCGGAGGATATCAAGCAGGGTTAGCTTCGGCTCGTCTTTGTAACAGGCGGGCAATTTCAGCTTTTTCTACAAGTCCGACGAGGACACCATTTTCGCGAATGACGGGGAGTTCTTGTACTTTGAGTTGTTCCAGAAGGGTGACGACTTCCAGGAGGGATAATTCTGGTTTGACTGTTGTGGAAAACTCGATCGGCTTCAGGAGTTCTTTGACTAAAACTTGGGGCCAAGTTCCGGTAGGAATGGTTTTGAGGTCGTCTAGGTCGATCGCACCTACCAATTGTCCGGCATCATCTGTTGCCAGGAATCTGCGCCAGGTTTGAGTGCTACCGATCACGTAGTTGTTGGCAAATTCTCTGAGGGACAAGTCTTGGGAGACGATCGGACTTTCGGCGGTAACAGCATCTGCGGCTGTCAGGCCTGCCAGTTGATTTTGGACTGTGGCATATTGGGCAGATTGACCGGCATTTTGCAGTAAGAACCAACCGATTACTAGATTCCAAATATTGCCAAAGATGCCTGTAGCAATGGCAATCCAACCAATTATTTGACCAACGCGGCTAGCAAAAATTACACCTTTGTAAGGGTTGCCAGTAATTTTCCAGACAATTGCTTTGAGGATGTTGCCGCCGTCGAGGGGCAAACCGGGAATTAAGTTAAATAAGGCTAAAACTAAGTTGATGGAAGCTAAAAGTCCGACGATGGCCGCTGCGGGGCCTGTGAGACCAGCACCGATGCCGATCGCTGTTAACAAACCGGATAACAATAAGCTGACCAACGGGCCTGCAATGGCTACCCAAAATGCTTCTGCGGGGGTTTTAGATTCTCTTTCTAAATTAGCTAGTCCGCCAAACAGAAATAGCGAAATCGATTTCACGCCAATTCCCTGTTTAATGGCTACCCAACTGTGTCCTAATTCGTGGGCTAAGACGGAAGCAAATAACAGTAACGCGGTGAATAATCCCAGCATCCAGGGCGCTACGGGGCCCAATGTGGGAAACAGGGCAGCTAATGCGCCGCCGTACTGCCAGGTTACTAAACCCAGAACTAAAAACCAAGATGCGTTGACAAAGAAGGGAATCCCAAACAGGTTGCCGACGCGAAATGTACCGTTCATAATGGCTACCTCTGATTTTACGAATGAGAGGTTTTTCTCTCTGTCTCCTTATCGTAACGAAACGTAACGGCGATGTTAATGCTTCAATTAGGGTGTTATCCGTCTGTGGAGGTTCGGTTTGCTGAATAATTACCGCCGACTGCGGTTTTGCCCGCTAGGGGTTAAATATTCTTATCTCAAAACGGAAGTTTTTGCTATGAGGCTTGAGGAGGATATCTTTTTTAATTTTCTGTTTTTGTTTTCAGTCGGTTTTAACTCAAATCTTGCACCTCTGTCATGAACAGACAAGATGCCTGTTCCACAAAAATTAAATGTTCTTGTGGCCCTTGCTCCTAGCCCGCCCGTAAAAGCTTTATTGAGAATGGTGCAACCTCTCAGTTTTAACTGAATGCCAGCTTTGAGACGGAGAAGGAATTCCTGGCGGACTATTACACCTGTGGCAAGATCTCAGTTTCAAGCAGGTTTAACTATAATGACTTACCCTAAGAATAGTTTTGATCCTAATAATTATGCCAGAATCTTTTTTGCTCGGCCGGCTGCTGCTGCAATTCAACAGCGAAGTCGCTGATATCATTACAGACTTATCCGCTGTCGCTTTAACTCCCGATGGTCATTTGTGGCTGGGTTCCGATGAGACGACTTCGATCGAGCGTTTGTCGCTTGTCGCGCCTCATATTTTTGGAGAACATCAAAGATTTGCGATCGCAGATTTTATCGATCTACCTGGAAAATGCGAAATCGATATCGAAGGAATGGATTTCAGCAGCGATTATCTTTGGCTGGTCGGTTCTCACAGCACAAAACGCAAAAAAACTAAAGGCAAAGACGCCGACAAAGATATTGAAAAATTAGCACAAATCGAGACAGAGGTCAACCGCTATTTGCTGGCGCGCATTCCTATGAAAGACGGAATTTTGTGCGAGTCAATTTCCCCTTCAAACAATCCCGAAACCCAACTGAAAGCGGGATGTCTTCAGCGGACAGAAACAGGCAATTTGCTGACAGACGCGCTCAAAGATGACAGCCACCTCGGCTTGTATTTATCTGTGCCGATTCCGAGTAAAGAAAATGGCTTTGATATTGAAGGGTTGGCGGTGCGGGGCGATCGCATTTTGCTCGGTTTGCGGGGGCCGGTGCTGCGGGGTTGGGCGATAATTTTAGAAATAGAAGTTGAAGAGGCAGAACCGGGAGTTTTAAGGCTTAAGGAAATTGGAAAAGGAGGGAAATTGTACAACAAACATTTTCTCGATTTGAACGGTTTGGGCGTGCGAGAATTGTGCTGGAAGGGGGAAGATTTAATTGTTTTAGCAGGGCCGACGATGACTTTATCTGGGGCGACGAGGGTTTTTCGGTTGAGGGGAATTTTAGGGCGATCGGGCGACAGTATTAGTGGACAAGATGGGGGAGATTTGGAGGTATTGTTTGACTTGCCTTTTAAGGTTGGTACGGACAATGCTGAGGGATTGAGCCTGTTTCCCTATTTGGACGGGCAGAATTCGCTGTTAGTGGTTTACGATTCGCCGGATGCGGGGAGAATAATTGAAAAGAATTCTATTCTTGCTGATGTTTTTAGGTTGGGTTTGTAGTAGTATGCTGCGTCATAACGGGAGATATTTGAGAGAATTAATCAGCCAGGAAATGACGCATCATACGATTAAGAATGTGAGTCAGAGGGAATTTGTTTGAGAATTAATTGGACACGAACTGACGCACCCTACAAATTGGGTTAATTGTCGATCGCATCCCTTCGCCGCTGGCTGTAGCGTTTCAATTCATCAATTAAGTGAGTATCGTTAGAAGCTGTTCTCGCGCCTGCTTCAGCCGCCCAGCGCTTCAAATCTTCAATTTGCGATCGCGCGATCGCAGCTAAAGGTACTGTATCCTCGATCGACCTCAAAATATCCTCCGTCATCAAATCCCGGCGCTGTCCGTTTACAAACGTGCCAAAGGCCCGATACAACCCATCTATTACAACTTGCTCGATTTCTGCACCGCTAAAATTCTCAGCGCGTTTTGCCAAAACCGTCAAATCAAACTCCCGCAATCTAGTTGGCCGCAGTCGCTGCAAATGCACTTTAAAAATATCTTGCCGTTCCGATTCTGAGGGCAAATTCAAAAAGAAAATTTCATCAAATCTGCCCTTTCTCAGCAACTCTGCCGGCAAAATCCGCACGTTATTTGCAGTTGCGACAATAAATACCGGACTGGTTTTTTCCTGCATCCAAGTTATCAAACTGCCGAATACCCGCCGCGAAGTTCCCGAATCGCCGTCGCTGCCGCTGATAATGTTGCCGAAGGCTTTATCTATTTCATCGATCCACAAAACGCACGGTGCGATCGCCTCTGCTAATTGTATCATTTGCCTGACGCGGCTTTCGCTTTCCCCGACCACGCCGCCAAACAATCTCCCAGTATCCAATCGCAACAGTGGCAAACGCCATTCTGAGGCTATTGTTTTCGCAGATAAAGATTTGCCAGTTCCTTGAATTCCTACTAACAAAACTCCTTTCGGATTCGGTATGCCGTAGCGACGCGATTCGTCAGTAAAAGCATCTTGCCGCATTTTTACCCACTGTTTCAAATTCTCCAAGCCGCCCACACTTTTTAGGGATTCTCTGGAGTTAAAAAACTCCAAAATGCCCGTTTGGCGAATTGCTTGCTGTTTTTCCTCCAAAACTCCGTCAATATCTGACTCGTTAATTTGCTGTTTGGCGGCCAAAGCTTTAGCCAAAACTCGTCCGATTCTAGCGCGGCTCAAACCCTGACAAGCTTTAACCAATTGTTCCCTTGCTAAACCGCTAACTTGCAACTGTTGTGGCTTTTCGACAACGTGGGAAATTAAACTGTCGATTTCTTGCACGTTGGGCAAAGGAAAATCAATTACTGTGACTTCTTCTTTCAATTCCTCCGGCAATTCCAGCGTATGAGAAGTAAGAACTATAGTTTTTTTGCTACGCTTCAATTCCCGCGTTAAATTCCGCAATTCCCGCACTACCGGCGCATTTTTTTCGCTGTATGGATATTTCAAAATCGGGTGCAAATCCCGCAGCACAAATATGGTATATTCTTCAACAGCGGTTTTGCTGACGCGATCGAGCGCCGCCATTACCGAACCTTTCCCAGAACCGTTATCCTCCCAGCCCCGCACGAGATCCCAGAACAACACCCGGCGCGCGGGAGTTACTTGCAGCGCTACTTGGGCAATTACGGCTTCGACCGGTTCCTCCTCCGCGCCGACAATGTACAGCAGCGAATAGCGGGCGCGAATCATCAAATCTAGTCGCTTTACCAGTGCCTCGAAATGGTTATTTTTACTGCCATTGACGACATCTAATTCTTTGGGGGTTGGGTAATTTTCTGTCATTTTAGTGGATATTTTAGAGGGGAATTAAACTTTATTAAATATTTGGCTTGCAGTCAGGATTTTAGTCTTTAAAATAATTTCACCTAACTAAAGGTTTGTAGTAAGGATGTTAGTCCTTAACAACTATTTAAGCGGACTAAATTCCGTACTGCAAACATTAAAATTATAACAGCCTAGTACGCAATTGACTACTTAGCAACTTTTCGAGCTTGTTTCACCATTTCAATGAGAGTGTGGTGAGCATCTTCGGCGTCTTTTAAAGTGCGATCGAAATTTACTCTGACGGGCACTGTTTCGTCGTTGACTTTAGCGTTTAAATCCATGCCGTTGGCATCAATAGCGAGCATTTGAGCTTCCGTTGCCTCTGGTTTGCCGCCAAATGCTTGAGCGTACAGCACTACAGCACTAGCGTGGTCTTCGTTCATGTGAGCGCAGATGCGATCGCTAATCTCAGTGGAAAACTGTTCTGACATGGGGAGATTCCTCAGATGCAATATTGATCGATTGTACTGCGATCGGTACAAACTTTTCAACCGCGATGAATTGCATCAAGAGTTATGAGTGAAATAAAAGGAGAAAGAAGGAAGAACCAGAAGACAATAATATCGAGCGATTCAGTAATTCAAAAATCCCTCATCAAACCGAATTTTCTAGATAATTAGTAGGATTAGCTCCACCCTTCCCACGGGCTGACTTCCAGAACACCAGAGGGTTTTAAGACTACCTTAAATTGAGAAAAATGCTGATTTTTACCAGCCTTACGAAACGAAGAAAGAGAAACTTGTTGAATAAAATCACCCGCTGCTTGGTTCAGCGGCTGACAATCTGTAATTACCCCTTCTTCATTCACGGCAACGCGATAAACTAATGAAGTGCTGAAGGTGGGAGTCGATCGCCAATTCTTGTCAATTTGGTCGTAAACTTTCCGGTTCAACTGTGCAATTTCACCGGGGGAGATAATTTCAGAAGGTGCTGCCTCTACCTCTGGTGCTGGAGAGTTAACCTGAGTCGCACGCGGGACAGGTACAGGCCAAAACTTAATAGTTTCATCGGCGCTACCGCTGGCTAAAACAGTATCTTGAGAACTAAAAGCGACTGACCAAACAGGCTTAGAATGCTCCGCAAAATTTGTTATCAGTTCACCTGTTTTTAAGTTCCAAAACTTAATAGTTTTGTCGTAGCTGCCACTAGCTAAAGCCTGTCCATCCGGGCTAAAAGCAACTGAGAGCACCGGGCCGGAATGTCCTATTAATGTGTGCAGAACTTTGCCATTTGTAAACTGCCACAGCTTAACAGTTTTATCCGCACTGCCACTCGCTAAAGTTTTCCCGTCAGGACTGAAAGCAACTGATGTCACGGGCCCGGAATGCCCAGTCAGGGTGTAATTGCCGCCATCATCAAGCCACCAAATCTTGATAGTTCCATCCTCGCTGCCGGTTGCTAAAATTTTACTGTCTGGGCTAAAAGCGACAGATTGAATCCAGTCTGTATCTTGAAGTGTGCCCAGTAGTTTGCCATTGGGAAAATTCCACAGTTTTACAGTTTTGTCGGTACTGCCAGAAGCGAGTAACCTTCCATCAGGACTGATACTTATTGCCTTGACATCATCCGCATGACCTTTCAAGGTATTGATGAGTATGCCAGTTTTGAGATTCCACAATTTAATCCGGTTATCCCAACTCCCGCTAGCCAGAAGATTGCCATCAGGACTAATGGCGAGGGATTCAATTGCATCGGTATGTGCTTTTAAGGTGTAAAGTAATTTGCCGGTTTGCAAGTTCCAGATTTTGATAATGCCGCTATAACAGCCGCTGGCTAAAGTTTTGCCGTCTGGACTGAGTGCGATCGCGTAAATCCACCCTGAATTATCTTTAAAACTGCTAGAATATTGAGTGAGCAACCCCGATTTAAACTGCGATACAGTTGTTTCTAATTCCGCAAAATACCTGTATAAGCCTATGCCCGCCGCAGTTACAACTGCTGTTAATGTCAAGGCTAAACTTTTCCATTTAACGGCTTTTGATATCATAAACATGACCTCCAAAACTAAGTTTATGTAAAATAAACTTCCGGATTTCAATTCCCGAAAATTATCGCGGAGGTTGCGGCTGGATTCTCACTTTAATAAATGCTATCCAACACTTTTATTTAGCACTGTTACTTTGTCTGCGGTTGGCTGATGTTTTTGTGGTTTAGATTGGCGCTCAATCCAGGTGCGACAGAGGAATAAAAATATTATGGCGGTTATCGCTGCAATTCCAACAGGCGTTAAATATGTCCAGTGATAGGCCATTTTATCCCAAATATGCCAGGTTACTAAAAACATAGCAAGGTAAGTGAGACTCTGCAATTTTTTCCAATTTTTCTTAAGCCTTTTCACACTCCAATCATTAGACGTGATAGCCAAGAGAGTAAAAATAATGAATGTTGATACTCCCTGAAAGTAAACAAAATAAGTTTTGAGATCGAAGACATCAAAGTTTCTTTGTTTGAAAAATATGAATCCGTGAGCTACAGCTAAAAAGAAAGAGAGCAGACCAATGAAACGCCGATATTTCAGCAGCCATTGGGGAAAGCCCGTTTTTTTTGTCAGAGGGAAAACAATTCTCAAATTTGTGGGAAGCAGTGTGAGAATATAGGCTGTTAAGGCCGCAAATCCCAGGAAACTCGCCTGACAGAATGTATCTAAATCCATCGTTGAAAATTGCATAACTTACTCTCATTGCTAAGTAGGTAAACTCCAATTGAAGCTAGGCTAGCTTTTGGAAATTGCAATGTCAATTAATTTTTAAGCTTAAAACACTTATTCGCAAAAATAGCTGGTTAAAAGTTGAGTTGTTACCTATAAAAAAAGGTCAGAATTAGCTGACCTTGGGTTGAGGAGATTACCTGAACTTTTGGCTAGGTATCACGCCCAAATACAAACTGATAATACCCCCTTTCCATAAGAGAGGACTGAATTCCTCGCTACAAACGGCACAGCCTAACTAAAAGATCGATCGTCAAACGGCAATTCATCAAATCGCGAATCCATATCAGCCTCAGAATTCGCAACAGGGGAATTAGCGCGAGATGCCGACGGCTTAACAGAATTCACCTGGGCTACTGATAACTTGGCCACAGGTTCCGATTTCTGTAGGTTAACTACAGGTAACTCCCCGCCATTTTCTCCATTTTTGCTCGTTTGATTCCACATCATCATTCCCAGCAAACCATCAACCAAACCGCCACCGCTACCGTTACCTGTTACCGCAACATCCGGCACAACTCGCACATTGCGATCGCCTATAATTTGCATTAACTGCAAAGCCGTATAACCCGAACCTCCCAAAGCTACAACACCCGCGCGATAAGCTTCAGCTTGAGCATTTCCCTTTACTCGAATCGACTCAGCTTCACCTTGAGCTTGTTTCACCTGAGAATTCGCTTTCAACTCAGAAATCTTCACGCCTTGTTCCGATTTCACCATCTCTTGCTGAATCTCAGCCAGCGCCGTTTCCCGCACCAATTGTTGCCGCTGAGTTTGTGCTAATTGCTGCACCTCATAAGTCTTGCACTGTTCCTCAGCAATTTTGCGATCTGTTTGAGTTTGCATCAACTCTGCAGGCGGCAAAATATCCCCGATCAAAGTATCAATTGCCTGCACGTCGTAGGTACGCAAAGCTGCTTTGATATACTCGGCTGCTTCCGCTTGCCTGCCGCTTCTTGCTGAGAGAAAATCTAATACAGAATAAGCTTGAGCAGAATTGCGGAAATAATTGCCAATTGTCGGCTGCAAAACGTGGTCTACTAAATTCTGCATCGAACCTACGCGAGAAATCACTTTTGGAGCATCCAAAGCCCCGACGTGAATAATCTGAGCTACTTCTAAATCAAAGGCAAAACCGTCTTGAGAACGCACGGTTAAAGACGAAAGTTGAGAATCGTAACTGTGCCTTTCTGTTTTACCAGACCAATTCAATACTATATTAGTAGTCGGCACTAACTCTACTTTCAAAATGCGAGTATTCAGCGGATGTTTCCCCGGATAAAGGGGAGTTACCCAAACCCCTTTATTGCCGACATTTACTAAATTTCCGTGGGTAAAAGCAGCGCCGCTCACATCTTCTGAGGTTTTGCCGACATAAGAAATAACCGCGCCGACATAGCCGATCGGGATTTCGGTCATCGGCACTTGGTCAACTCCGACAAACCAAGGATTTAAGTTCCACGAACCGGAAAGCAAAACCTGTTCCTGCAAACCGCGTCGCCCGCCAGCGGTGATAAATTTTTGCGCGTTTTGGAAGTTGTCGTGATTCGGAATCATTGGCCCTGCAATTTCGCCATCTTGAATCGGAACGCCGTCATAAGTTGTCACAACTCCCACTTTATCGGGAGCAATTTTGTACAGTTTCAACTGTTCCGCTGTCATCCCGTGTTTGGGAGCATTAGCTGCTGTAATTACCGTAAATAATGCCGTATTTATTCGATAGCTGCCACCCGTCAAAATGCCGAGTTGGCGACCTTTTTCTCCACCGCTTTTAAGAAATTTGCGAGCATCTTGAAAATTGTCGCATTCTGTGATTTTGCCGAGGATGCACTGCGGCGGAATCGACTCGCCGGCGGCGGCGATAATTAAACCAATTTCACCTTGGGGAACTACAGTTAGAGACTCTTTGCGAACGTTGTACTGCAAAGGCCAATAACCCCAGTGCCAACCGGGGGGCAAAGTATCAGCTTGATATCCCGCTTCTCCGTTTAAGGCAATTAAATCTCCGGGCGGTAAAGACTTGCCGCCGAAGCTAAACTTTTTACTGACAATGCCAACTTCGCGATCGCCAATTACTACCAATCCGCCAAAAAACAGTGGCAGCACCAGAATAATTATCATACTGCCGATCGCGATCGGGATAAATCCGCCGGGATCGAGCTGCATTGTCTGCACGGGAACAGTGCTGCGTAACTGCCCTAGCTGCAAGCTAGAATCAGGTTTTGCGGCTATAGCAATCCTAAATCATTATCAAGACTATGATACAATTATATGCAATACTTGATTGTGACCATAAAAAAATGAAT
>NZ_JAUBQQ010000052.1:0-23274 GCF_036701335.1 Microcoleus sp. Pol12B5
TTTTGTTACCTCTGTGGAAAAAATCCTGAAAGAATTTGGAGAAAACTATGTAATTAATTTTGTCTAGCTACTTATCGGTGAGTGAAAATCTTAAGTTTTTAGGAAAGACTTTTTTACTAATTGTTGTTAACTTCAAGCTGAGCATTAACGATGAGCCAATTCCCCCAAATTGGGTTCGGCATTCATTCAGATAAAATCTCTACTATTTATTCATAGCGGTGTGCTGCAAGTTGCGCTGGTGACGCGTTGGAATTGCTCTGGCTATCGTACCTATAGATGTGAGCGTCACTCTCGAAAATATAATTGATGGAAGTAGCTGCATAGTAGGTCAGCCCTAACAGCGACAATAGATTAAGAACTCTATAAATTGGTTTCTCAGATACTTTGTTCATTTTGACTCCTACTTTTTATGCAAATAACTAATTTGGATACCGTGACGGCGCTTTTTTTTAGAAGTTCCCAAACATCTCGTACCTCTAAAAATTTAGCTGGCTCGCGTTATACACTCCGGATGCCAGATCGCCAAAAATAAGTCCTACTTGAGATGTGCCACAGTTTTTGTTGCCTATTTCATATTGCGGTCTCTGCCTTGAATTGTCTATCTAACTGCGGTAAGAGTTAGGGATTTTGGGCGGAAACGAACTCTACAATTTTCTGTTTAAAGCTACTACGATTTTAAATAATGGAGCTGGAAAACCTTAAAGGGCAAAGATCCTAGCTGCTTTTCCACACCTAGCCAGGATTTTCCCACCTTCGATTAATGGTACGCAGTTGCCGGAAGTCATGAAAATTCTTAAGTTGGTCAGTGGCAGGCGAAAATATGTCTTAAGTTATATTTTTGCAAGCAACAGGCCATGTTAGATTGCATATTAATTTTGAGCTTGGTTGAGGTAGTAAATAATTTTTGGCTAAAAAAAATATGGTCGCTGTCCGATAATTTGAGTCTGACAATTTTGCCTGAACAATTTTGACTGATCGGCACCATTAATTCACGATGTGACAGAAAATTAGGCATCAGTCAATTGGATACTTCGGCGTGAGACCTTCGGCGAGCGGTGAGTCAATCTCGCTCAGTTGAACAATTTGAGATTTGAGATTTATTCCACAGAGGAATCGGATAGCTTGAAGAAAAGCCTCATTTTTAGGGCAGCAGCCGACTCCTGTCGGAAACTTGTAGCCGTTTTTGAGCAGGGTAAAAAAGCAGAAGGCAGAATTTGATAGCGGTAAAAAAATACTGTTTTAGGATTCAGAATTTTTAGGGGATTCTACCTTCTCGCTGCATTTTTTTTACCATGAAACCAGATAAATTACTCGCTGCCAGGAGCGATGCAGGGAGAATAATTCAGGAATAGATAAGCGAGTGTGTTGAATCCAGTTACTTCCACAATTTATTATAATTCTTGGTCGCATCGAGCTGTTTGTACGACAGACTTTTTGCTGGTAATTTGCAAAAGGGATAGGGGCAGAACAACAGGCCAAACCAGAGGGCCGATTATTAAGGCTATCCAAGATATCACGTCTTTTTTAGATGTCGCAGTATCATTCCAAAAACTTTTGAACCAAACAAGAAAAACGATTAAGGCAATCGAAAAGTAGCTAATCATTATCATTTTTTACCTCCCTGTCTATAGATGGGATAGAAGTATTTATAATTATTGTATCTCAGGCCGTGGCTCGCCGATCGCAACTTTATGCCCTCAGCTGCAAGCTGCAAGTGTCTAAAAGCCAAAGTTTCACAGCTATCCAAGTCCAGAGCCTGCGATGTTGAGCTGACTTACTCCTGCTGGGCGGCGCGAGGCGCTAAAGGTCTTGCGTTCAGAGCTTTTCGAGGTTTTGTCAAACCTTGAGGCTACCACCCCAATCATAGCTTATGCGATCGAGATATTGGGTTTGCTGTGATTTAAATCACGTATACTGGCAGACTTCGGTCACAAATCGAGCCAAGAACGATCACACAGCTTACCCGACTGCAATCACCATAATCTTTTGTCAAATGCTCGATATTATAATAGTCGAGTTCAACGAGATTTCATGCAAGCTCTGACTTTAAAATCTGATCGCGCGATCGCTGAACTGTTCTATCAAGTCACCAATTCAGGCAATCTGACTCGCACTGAAAGCCACGGATTGCGCGAACTCTGCCAAAGCGCTCTCAGCGAAGATGCCAGAGATGCAGTCAACCGCCTGCTGCACGCCATCCGCCGCGGATGGGTCAGGATTTCCGATTAGTCCCCTCACACAAGAAGTTGAGATGAGTATTTCTACTTTCTCTCCTGTCAAGCTTTCCCAACAATAAGATTGAAGTGAGTAGGTCGCTCCATTAAGCCTCTCAAAAAAAAATTGTACTGCAATCGAAAAGCTCGACCCGGTTTCTTGAAGAAGCCGGGATTTTTGATTTTAAGCAGTTAGTCGATTTTAGATTTTAGATTTTAGATTTTAGATTTTAGATTTTAGATTTTAGATTTTAGATTTTAGATTTTAGATTTTAGATTGACTTCACATATGAATCTGGGAGCTTGAACTAAAGGTTAAAATTTGGGGCGGATGCCCGCTCCTATCGGAAACTTGTATCTGTCTTTGGGCGGGTTATTAAGTATATCCACGGAACAAAGACCACAGCAAGAAACTAGGTAAATCTAGGTAAAAGCGGGCTTATAAACAGGCTAAAAGTTTTACCTTGAATTAAGCAGAGCGATTTCGCTAGCAGTCATTAGTAATCTCTTAATAGATAAATATTAATGTATTTGTCACCGTTTCTTAACCAAAAGTAGAGACGTGGGGGTTGCCAAAAGCGAGGAATCGGGACGGGGTTTGTGTTTCCAGTGCCGGGGCTATCGAGGAAATATCCACTCCCCAAGTCCGGCTGACACAAATCACTCATCAAGAGCCAATCGATCACATTTACTCCCGTAGTTGAATCACATAAATTTTGGAAAAATTAGTTAATACTGTCAAAAGTGAGTTCAAAGAAAAAACACATGATGAAAACCCAAACGCTGTTACCTCAATTTACTATTGCAGAGCTAGTCTTTCAGGTATATCACTCCGGTTTGCTGACTCCCACTCACCGACAACAGCTCAAGACAGCGCTGTTAAATGACTGTCTTACCGAAGAAGATCAAACAGCAATCAACCGCTTGCTCCACGCAGTTCGCCGGGGCTGGCTGAAAGTTGTAGATTAAACTCGGTACTAAATTTTTTGCCACTACTCTTTAAATGCACTGTCACTTGAAGGCAGAATTAAATCCCCTTAAAAAAATCAGGCATTAGCCTAAATGTAGGGTGCGCCACAGGCACCCTGCGGTTTTAACTTCTATTTTCTCAGCTTATTTAGTCACAGATTGTGCCGTCAGGCATCATGGCCTCTCTCAGATTTGCTTCATCCAAATTTGTCCCGCGCAAAGAAGCTTGATGCAAGTTTGCTCCCCGGAGATTTGCTCCCTTAAGGGAAACTCCGCTCAAATCTGCTTGATGGAGATTTGCACAGCTCAAGTTAGCTCCGCTCAAATCGGCTCCCTTCAAATCAGCTTTTTCCAGATTTGCTTCCGTCAAATTAGCCCAACTCAGATTTGCTTGAGTTAGGTTAGCACGGCTGAGGTCAGCTTGTGTTAAGTTCGCATCCGTTAAATTTGCTTTGCTCAGGTTGATTCCGCAAAGCTTTACTTCTGTCAAGTTTGCACCTTGCAAGTTAGCGTTAACTGCATAAACTTGAATTAAAATTGCCCCCTGAAGGTTTGCATCTCTCATGTCTGCACCCCTGAGACTCGCCCCCGTTAAATCGGCCCCGCTGAAGACGACACTCCGCAAGATGGCTCCGCTCAAGTTCGCTCCCACCGCCTCGCATTCGCCAAAATTAGCGGACATGAGGTTGCCTTGGGAGAGGTTGGCTTGACTGATATCTGCTTGATACAGATTAGCTCTGTAGAGGGTGAGACCGATCGAATTTGCACCTTTTAAATTAGCGTGACTCAGGTCAATATCGCGCAAATTTGTCCTTGACATATGGACACCGCTCAGGTCTACTTTGTGAAAAACCCGTTCTCCGGCTGCATACCGTCTGAGAAGTTCATCTGCATCCATGTCATTTTCCCCAAAATAATTAATAATACCTTTGATATTTCAATAATATTAGGATTGACATCCACCCAGGCGTAAACGCACGGGGATTCCCAAACCTCACGATTCAGGTTTCTGCTTCTGTCCCTTACGGGGTTTCGCACCAGCCTTAACAGATTTACTCTGTTCAGGTCTTACAGTCGCTCCACAGACTGACACGGCAAGCCCTGCCGCCAAAATATTTTTTGCCGCATTAATATCTCGGTCATGGTGAGTGTCGCAATTAGGACAATCCCATTCCCGGATATTCAACGGCATTTGGTTAACGATGTGTCCGCAATTACCACACCGTTTTGAACTCGGAAACCATCGGTCAATCTTAATTAAAGTACGACCGTACCAATCGCACTTGTAATCTAGTTGTCTCACTAATTCCCCCCAACTTGCATCACTTATAGAAGCAGCAAGTTTGGGATTTTTAACCATATTCTTCACAGCTAAGTTTTCTACGGCGAGGGTTTGGTTTTCACGCACCAACCGCGTTGTTAACTTGTGAAGATTATCTTTCCTTGCATCAGTAATTTCTTGATGCACTTTCGATACTTTAAGCCGTGCTTTGTGACGGTTGTTTGACCCTTTTTGTTTGCGACTTAAAGATTTTTGCGCTCTTCTAAGTTGGCGATATTTTGCCTTGAATCCTTTGGGATTGGCAATCTTTTCACCAGTGCTAAGAGTGAGCAAAGTTGTAACTCCCAGGTCGATACCGACTTGATTATCGGTTTTGGGTAATGCTTCAATTTCAACCTCTACCAGCAGAGAAACTGACCACCTACCTGATGGTGCCAGCTTTACGCTTAAGCTTGATGGTGTTGCACCATCAGGTAGTGTCCGGCTCCAGCGAATTGGTAACGCTTCTGTGCTTTTTGCTAGGTAGACTTGTCCATCTTTGAACTTAAATGCTGACTTGGTAAATTCTGCACTACCACCGTTGCGTTTCTTTTTGAAGTTAGGATATTGTGCCCGCCCATCAAAAAAGTTGGTATAAGCCGTTTGTAAATGTCTCAAGCATTGCTGCAGTGGCACGCAGCTAACTTTGTTCAGAAAATCTAGTTCTTCAGTTTTCTTCCATTCGGTTAACATGGAAGAAGTCTCAGCATAGCCTACCCGTTTGTGTTCTGCGTACCAAGCTTCCGTTCTTGTGGCTAAAGCACGGTTGTAGACCAAACGAACACAACCCAAAGTACGTCGCAACAAACTTTCTTGTTCCGGCGTTGGGTAGAATCGATAGCTGAAGGATTTTAGTGTCATGCTGACCTTAAGTACGCTATTTCACATACTAGCACGTCTTGTGTGAAATGGTAGAGCTTAACAAAAATTCATGTAAAGCCGTCCTAAAAGGACGGGGTTTCAGACCCATTTTTTTGATGAGCGACCTTTACGTTTCTTGGCCTGAGTACCATCGGAAAATTGAGGATTTGGCTGTAAAAATTGAGGAATCTCAATGGAAATTCGATCGAATTGTCTGTCTGGCGAGGGGAGGGCTGCGAGTTGGGGATACTCTGTCGCGGATTTTCGGCAAACCTCTGGCCATTTTAGCTGCCTCGTCCTATGGTGGGGCCGAGGGAAATGTCCGGGGTGCGATCGAGTTTGCCCGCGATTTGACAATGGTGGGCGATAATTTGGGCAGCCGCATTCTCCTGGTTGACGATTTGGTGGATTCGGGAATTAGTTTGCACCAAGGTATCGCTTGGCTGAAGAACCGCTACGGGGAAGATATTCAGGAAATTCGGACTGCTGTACTTTGGTACAAGGCTTGTTCTGTTGCCAAGCCGGATTATTATGTAGATTATTTGGCTGACAATCCTTGGATTCACCAACCTTTTGAAATGTACGAAAAGATGAGTGCGGCTGATTTGGCTGCGAAAGTGGGGAGTTAGTAAAACCCGCTCTCAACGGAGTCTTTGATTTGTAGTTGTTCTTTAGCCCAAGCTCGAAATGCTCTGATTGTCGGGCTTCTGCCTTGGGTGTTGGCGCGATCGACATATTCGGGAATTACATTAATAATGGGAAATTCGGGGAAATTTTGGCTGGTATCGGACTCAGTATATTTTCCCTCTTGAAGCAGATAAATTTTAAGGGTTCGCCCGTCATATCTCCAAAGTTCCGGCACTTTCAAAGCTTGATAGCTGTTTAAAGCGGTTTGTGAGGAGTTGTCAATCTCGATCGCTAAATCCGGAGGCGGATCTACTGTTAAATCTATTCGATCCTTGCCTCTGACAGCAGCTTGGTTCTGAATGTAGAAACAATCGTCAGGTTCTACACCGCTCTGCATATCTTGGCTTTTGAAAGTAGTGGAACCTAAAACTTCACAATCAATATTAAGTTCTTCCAGCATTAACTTAACGAAGTCGCCAATCAATGACTTAGCTTTTTCATGTTTGGGTAGTGGCATTCTGATTTCCAATGTTTCTTTGTAATAAGTAAGTCGAATGGCGTAACCTTCTCCTAACTCGTCTAGGATAGACGAGTACATTTCCCAGCTAACGTTTTGTAACTGCACTTTATTGCCGGGGGGGACAATTAATTGATTCAGTTCAAATACTGTTGATTTAGTTTCAGTTTGCATCGGTTGCTTCTAGGAATGGGACTCATAGCTCTATTTTATCAAGGGATTGAAGAATGAGATGGCAAAACTTTGATTTGGCTTTAGCTGATATCTTGCACTTTTTGGTATAGTCCGCCAGGGGTTAAAAACCCCTGTCTCATAGAAGACAGTCCTCTGAAAGAGGGCTAGAGATTTATCAAGGTCGGGCAGTCGGTTTCAACTGAGATGTTGTAGCATTGTCAGCAACAGGCAAGATGCTTGTTCCACAAGAAATTTATTCTTTGTGGAACGGGCATCTTGCCCGTTCATAAAAGCCTTATTGAAAATGGTGCAATATCTCAATTTCAACCGACTTTAGCTATGAGACGGGGAATTAATTCCCGGCGAGCTTGTGGGTAAGTGCAAGTCGGCTGATACAATTAGCGAACCGAAAGAATACGATCGCCCAATTCCATACTATCTGCCAAAACTTCCTGCCGCGCCCACCGATCCGCCGCCAAAATATCGTCTAAACCAGGACTTTCACAGTTATCGGTTTGATGTTTGTCGCACGCCTTCTCAATCAGCTTCGGAATATCCAAAAACTGAATCTTCTCCTGCAAAAATAGCGCTACCGCCTGTTCATTTGCCGCATTCAGCACCGCAGGCATCGAACCGCCCGCACGTCCCGCCGCATAAGCCAACTGCATACAAGGATACTTTTCGTGGTCGGGTTCTCGGAAAGTTAAATCCCCAGCTTTTACCAAATCCAGCCGTTCCCAATCTGTATGAATTCGTTCCGGCCAAGACAAAGCGTAAAGCAGCGGCAAACGCATATCTGGCCACCCCAATTGCGCCAAAACCGAGGTATCTTGCAGCTCAATTAACGAGTGAATTATGCTCTGAGGATGGATGACAATATCAATGTCGTCATAATCCATCCCGAACAAGTAATGAGCCTCAATTACTTCTAATCCTTTATTCATCAAAGTAGCAGAATCGATCGTGATTTTCTGCCCCATCGACCAATTCGGATGTTTCAAAGCATCGGCTACTGTTACTTCTGCTAATTTGTCGATCGGCAAATCTCGAAAAGAACCGCCCGAAGCAGTGAGAATAATTCGTCGCAGCCCGCCAACCATAACACCTTGGAGGCACTGAAAAATTGCCGAATGTTCCGAGTCAGCAGGTAATATTTTAACGCCGTATTTTTCGATTAAGGGGTTGACAACGGGGCCCCCTGCGATTAATGTTTCTTTATTGGCTAAGGCGATATCTTTGCCTGCTTTGATAGCCGCAATTGTTGGCAGCAAACCGGCACAGCCAACTATGCCGGTGACGACGGCTTGAGCGTCGCCGTATTGGGCAACTTCGACAACGCCTGACTCGCCCGCAAGTAAAATAGGTTGAGGGTCGAGATCTGCGATCGCATCCTTCAATTCCTGTAATTTATCTTCGTCGCAAACCGCGACTATTTCCGGTCTAAACTGGCGAATTTGCTGGGCCAGCAAGGTTACATTTCGTCCGGCGGTTAACCCGACAATCCGAAATTGATCGGGGTATTGAGCTACAATATCCAGAGTCTGAGTGCCGATCGAGCCTGTGGAACCGAGAAGAGTTATTGCTTTCACAATTTTTTAATGTTTTGTGGATTATTCTAATATTACGATTGCGGGGATAAAAATTAGTGGTTAACTATTGCGTGGAAAGCACATTCGATGGAATCATATTTTGAGTGACCGAAAGCATCCAGGATACAAGCCCCCGGACTCATTCCGAAAGCAGACTCAGGACCCAGAAATAAAAAACCTGTATCCGATAAAGGAGCCCCCGAATTTATCCGTGGGGTCAATGCTTCAATCTAAAATCTAAAATCTAAAATCTAAAATCGATTGACCACCTAGTGCCAGATTTCATGCAGAATAGGGAAAATGTTGCTGATGACCGTGAGGACATCAGTGTCTCGATCGCCGAAAATAGAGACGAAGGTCGATCGCAGCTACCGTCGAGTTTGGTTTGGGCGATCGCGACTGCTGCGGCAATTTTCTTTTTGTGTAGCAGTTTACGCCACGCTTTATTCCAATCAACTGCTTTCGATTTGGGAATTTTTGACCAAGCAATTTACTTAATCAGCCAAAACCAAACGCCTTTTTCTTCTTTAATGGGGATTCATATTTTGGGCGATCACGCAGCGGTAATCTATTATCCGCTAGCTTTGCTGTACAAAATTTACCCAGATGTGCATTGGCTGCTGTTGGTACAAGCAGTTGCATTATCCCTAGGCGCTTGGCCTAGCTGGAGTTTAGCGCGTTTCGCAGGTTTAAATCAAGAACAATCCCGTGCGATCGCATTGATTTATTTGCTCTATCCGGTGGTATTTAACATCAATTTATTTGATTTTCACCCGGAAGTAATCGCTTTACCCGCACTTTTGGCAGCAATTTTGGCGGCGCGTTTAAATAAAATTGTGTGGTTTTGTACCGCGATTCTGTTAGTTCTCAGTTGCAAAGCGGTTTTGTCCCTAACCGTTGTTGCTATTGGCTTCTGGCTGTTTTTTTGCGAAAAAAAGCAACGGTACGGGGCGATCGCACTTTTGCTAGGTGCAGCTTGGTTTTTGATAGCTACCCAGAAAATCATCCCCTTCTTTAGCGGCAGCGAAGTCGCTGGAGTCGGGCGCTACAGCTATTTAGGAAAATCCGTACTAGAAATTATCATCAATCTCATACTAAAACCACAGTTAGTATTAGGAAAAATCCTTTCATTCGATACATTCAAATATTTATTTCTCCTTACCTTGCCTGTGATTTGGCTGCTATTGCCATTCTCTGGCAAACTACGCCTACAATATTTAACAGCGCTAATTCCTGCCATCCCTACCCTGCTGATCAATATCCTCTCTGACTTGTCATTTCAACGCAGCTTAGCCTATCAGTATTCAGTGCCTGTAATTCCATTTTTATTTTTAGCAGTAATCGCGAAGGAAGAAACAAGGAATAGGGAAGAAATAAAAGGCAACCAGGAAGAGGATAAAGCAAATAAGCAACATTTTTTAAAATGGGTGAATCTGCCACAAATTAAAAACTTCCGAATTTCTCAACTTTGGCGGGGAATTCAATTGCCGAAAATCATGATAATTTGGTCATTACTAATTTTCCTAGGTGTGGGCGAATATAAAGATTTTTATCTGTACCTAAATAGACTAGATACCTGGCAAGCTACACGCGAAGCAGTCGCACAAGTTCAATCCCAAAGCAGTATTTTAACCGATAATAGACTTGCCCCTCACTTCGCCCACCGCCCAATAGTAAAATTGCTGTCACAAATTTCGTCCCAAACAAATTTAGCTGAATTTCAATACATATTATTAAACCTGCGCCATCCCTGGCCTGATACTGAAAAACTTGGTGCTACTTTAGCAAATAAACTTAAAACTTCTCCCGATTTTAAATTAACTTATCAAAAAAACGAAGTCCTGCTATTTAAACGAAGGGCTGATTAAACCAATAAAATGCTAACTTTAAAATCCCTAAAATCTCATCCAGTATTTTTAATCATTGTCGTGACAACGATAGTCTTATTTACCGCCAGCAGCGCGCGGCACGCTTTGTTTCAGTCAACTGCATTCGACTTAGCAATTTTTGACCAAGCAATTTATTTAATAGCCCAAAATCAAACGCCATTTTCCTCTCTAATGGCAATAAATATTTGGGGGGATCACGCCGCTTTTATTTTCTATCCACTAGCTTTACTTTACAAAATATATCCAGATGTTCACTGGCTTTTTTTAGTGCAAGCTGTTTCCCTAGCTTTAGGCGCTTGGCCGAGTTGGAGTTTGGCACGTCAAGCGGGATTAAACGAAAGGAAAGCAATTGCAATTTCAGCCGTATATCTGCTTTATCCCGCAGTATTTAATGTCAACCTCTTCGACTTCCACCCAGAAGTCATTGCTTTACCAGCACTGCTAGGAGCAATCTTAGCCGCGAGGCTGAATAAAACCTTGTGGTTTTGTGCTGCTATTGTATTAGTTTTGAGCTGCAAAGCGGTGCTATCTTTAACTGTGGCTGCGATGGGTTTTTGGCTGTTGTGTTTTGACAAAAAACGCAATTGTGGGCTCATAGCTCTCTTTCTAGGAGCAGGTTGGTTTCTGGTAGTTACTCAGGCAGTTATACCGTATTTTAATCAGGGAAGAGAACACGCGGGGATCGGGCGATATCAATATCTGGGCAACTCGGTTTTGGAAATTGCTATTAATTTAATAGTGAAACCAAATCTAGTTTTAGGGCGTTTGTTTTCTTTAGATACTTTTGAATATTTAGCGTTATTGCTATTACCTGTAATTTTGTGGCTGTCCCCGCGTCATCTGTCATCTTTAATTAGTGCTGTGCCGATGTTGGGGATGAATATTCTTTCGGATATCCCCGCTCAGCGCGATTTAATTCATCAATATTCTGTGCCGATATTGCCGTTTTTGTTGGTTGCTGTAATTTCCAGTTTAGCAGCTAGCAATCAGCAAAAGGGAAAGACAATATTTGATAGATTGCCAATTCCTAATTATCCATTGCCTAGAGTCCTTGTAATTTCGTCGTTGATTGCTTTCTTAGCTTTAGCGAAATACGGCTATTTTTGGACTATTTATTTAAAAGGGATCGACACTTTGCCCGCTACCAGAGAAGCAATTTCTCTTGTTGAAACCAAAGGCAGTGTTTTAACAACTGCTCAGATTGCTCCGCACTTAGCGCATCGCCCTGTAGTAAAATTAACTCAGGCTAACGCGCCGCCTGCAAATCTCGCAGAATTTGATTATGTATTGCTGAATCTCAGATATCCTGGCTGGATGAGCGATCGAGCTTTTGTGGAAAACCTCATAACTAAACTAAAAAACAACCCTCAATTTCAACTCAAATATCAGCAAGACGACATATATCTATTTACTAAGAGTCATTAGTCATTAGTCAGTAGTCATCACTCATCATTCAACAGTTAACAGTCAACAGCCAACAAATTCGCGCTAATCCTCCACTTTCAAAGCCCTTCTTGCCAACTTCACGTAAGTTTTTACAGTTTCATAAGGCATTTCTAAATCAGCAGCAATATCAAACAAAGATTCCCCCAATTCCCGGCGCGCCAAAATCGTCGCCCAAGTTTCCGCAATCTCAGCAGCGCGACTTCCACCTTTACGCTTTCTCAGTGCCATAAACTTCTTGGTCAATTCCTCTATTCGTGCCCCCAAGACGCTTTGTATTGACACTTCAGGTAGGGCTTCTGTCAACCATTGTGCTCGCGTTTGTCCCAATCCAAAAGTTGTTTTGTGGCCTGTGCCGCAATAAGGCGCTAACCGCCCTAAAGCATAAAATAATTGTACAAAATCAGGACGATTATGAGCCGATCGCCCTAGCCCAAATTCCACAGCCCCAGTGAATCCCGTTACCATGCCTTTTTTGCCCGCCGCTACCTTTTGCGACTCCAATTTGTGGCGGCTAATAATTGCATTTTCATCAATCCAATTCAAAAATTCTGTTTGGTCAAAATTTACCCCCGAAAAGTTATTCCAGCGGCGCAAATAACTGTGAAAAACATTTTCGGGAACTGGCAGAGGGAACTGATGACCTTTGCTACGAAAGCTTGTAGGAGTCACAAAACTAAGTTTGAGGGTTGGAGATAATGGGGCTTCTGCTGTTAATAATTGCTCGTAATTTGTGGGTGCAAAAACAATATCCCAAGAGCGAATTAGCAGCGGAGAATTTCGCAAATCTATCTCTTTGGGCAAATTTTGCAGCCACTGACTCAGCCACTGCACTACTGGCTTTGAAAGTCCTGTTACGTACCAGCGATAAATTCGATCGCCCAAAAGCTGAAATTCTTTGCCACCGGGGAGCAAATCACCTTCCAATCCCGAAATAGTAAAGGCTTTTTCTGACTGTTCATCGTGCAAAAGTTTCGATAAATCCGGGTCAGTTTGCTGCACTTGAGCTAAAAACCAAGCGTGCAAACCTATAGCATACTGCGCGTACAGATAGCTAGGAGCGCGGGGAGTCAATTCAAACACTAATCCGACTAACTCGGTGTCAGCCGGCCAAATCAGCCCAGAAGGAGGAGATTTTTTGCTGTGGGTGCGGTTCGGGGAATTTGCCATCAGATGCCGTGCCTATAGCCGTCACAGAAAGAGCGCCGTGCTATCTTATCCGATTTTAACCCCCTTTGGGGGATGATAGTTGAGGGTGATCGATCGCCCAAATCTTTTGGCTGCTCCAAAAACCTGGTCTGCAGCCAGTTTCGCGCACCCTCCGGGATAGAGAAAAACCACTAAAAAACCAACAACCTAAAACTCAATCTTTGTCAAGGTTTTTCTCCTTGTAAGTAAACAGAAATATACAAGTGTTTAAAATCACATTCTGCGCTACAATTGTCAAAAGCTCGTAGCATCCTCAACTCCGATCCTAAACTATGAACACAACAGAAAAATCTAAACTCTCCAACGAAAAAACTTTGGAGGCGATGAAGAATTTCTCCGAAACCTACGCCAAGCGCACGGGAACTTTCTTTTGTTCTGAACCTTCCGTCACTGCTGTCGTGATAGAAGGACTAGCAAAACACAAGGATGAACTAGGCGCTCCCTTATGCCCTTGTCGCCATTACGAAGATAAAGAAGCCGAAGTAAAAGCCGCCTACTGGAACTGTCCCTGCATTCCCATGCGCGAGCGCAAAGAGTGTCACTGTATGTTATTTCTGACGCCAGATAACGATTTCGCTGGAACTAATCAGGAAATAGGAATGGATCAGATTCAAGCTGTCAGAGATACTATGTAATCGGTTAAGTAGGCGGTCGTGAAATGGCAGTAGTTTTGAAAATAATTCGGAAATTTTCCTATTTTTAAGACTTAGCTATTAAAAAACAATCGATCGCCGCCTACTCAAACATATATCCGCTATCGAAAATCCCCAATCTCCAATCGAATGACAGAGGAAATCCCGATCGAGTTTTGGCAAGGTATTGAACAGTTTAACAGCCAAGAATTTTACGCTTGTCACGATACTTTAGAGGCTTTGTGGATGGAAGCTTGCGAGCCGGAAAAAAGGTTTTATCAGGGAATATTGCAAATTGCGGTCGCGCTTTATCACTTAGGAAATCAAAACTGGCGCGGTGCAGTCATATTGCTGGGAGAAGGAATAAATCGGCTCAGTTATTATCAGCCTAGTTATGCTGGAATTGCTGTTGAAGACTTGCTGGGACAAAGTGCTAAACTTTTGAGCGCTTTGCAACAAGCTGGTCCGGAAGAAGTAGCTAAATTTCAACCGTTGTTCGCAGGTACAGAAGTTGCAGGCTTGCAATTGCCGCTAATTATCAAAGTACCAAAAAGTTAAATAAATGTTTGTATTAGGGTGCAGTATACTTGGCATCTACACAGAGGAGGGCTGGCTGCCCAAGCAGATTAATTGACTGTGGAACGAGTATCTTGCCGGTTTCTGGGTAAGAGAGTTGCAGCCACTCAGCAAAATAGCCAATTAAATTCGCTGTTGTCTTGCTAGGATAATTGGTTGAGACTATCGGGTCAATCGATCGACCTCACGGGAATCTTTCTGGCCGTTAAGATAAAATATCTAACTGGATATAATGCCCTTCAGTAATTTCACAAATATTGAGGCTCCAAGCTTATGATGCCCTCCGCTAAACTGCTCAATTCCCGCATATTCAAAGGATTATCGCTGCTGTTGCCCCTGACTCTGGCAGGCGCGATCGCCTCTCCCACCTACCCGCAAGCCGGGCCGCCCCGCACTCTCAGCGTGCGATCGGACATTCAAGAAGCCGACTCCAAAACCGGCATCGTGACAGCCCGCGGCAACGTCCAAATCAACTATCCAGCCCGCCAAATACAAGCAACCGCAGCTCAAGCTCAATATTTCAGCCGCGAGCGCCGGATCATTCTCAGCGGAGATGTTTACGTATTGCAGCAGGGCAACAGCCTACGCGGCGAAACCATAACATACCTGATCGACGAAGGGCGGTTTATTGCCCTGCCAGACAACCCAGGACAGGTAGAATCAGTCTATCTGGTTGCCCCGGAACAAGATGCGGCAGCCCAAAATACAGTTGGCTCCCCACGTCCAACTTCAGCCCCCCGGTAACAGTGGCTTGCAGCAGCGAAATTTCGCCTCAGCCAAAACATACTACTTGGGATAGATGCGAAATTTCGTCTTTATAAAACTCACAAACTTGAAAAGGTAAAATTTAAATTAGAGACTCGATCGCACAAAGCCGCAGTCTGAAATTTAGCTTGTAGAGGTTGCCGGGAGCGAAAATGAAAATTGTACTCGAAAATATTCACAAATCCTACGGAAAACGCAATGTAGTTAGTCGCGTCAACCTGTCGGTAGCCCAAGGAGAAATCGTAGGACTGCTTGGCCCCAATGGTGCCGGCAAAACCACAACATTTTACATAGCAACCGGATTAGAAAAACCCAATCAAGGAACTGTTTGGCTAAACGATTTAGACATCACTAAATTGGCGATGCACCAGCGAGCGCATTTGGGAATTGGCTATCTCGCTCAAGAAGCAAGCATTTTCCGAAACATGAGCGTGCGGGACAACATTTTGTTAGTTTTAGAACAAACTCAAGTGCCACGCTGGGAATGGCGCGAGCGAGTCGATTTCCTATTGCAAGAATTTCGCTTAGAAAAAATAGCATCTAGTTTGGGCATTCAAATATCGGGGGGAGAAAGGCGGCGGACTGAACTGGCCAGAGCATTAGCCGCTGGGCGAGACGGCCCGATGTTCCTATTTTTAGACGAACCGTTTGCAGGCGTCGATCCGATCGCCGTAGACGAAATTCAAACCATTATTGCTAAATTGCGCGATCGTAAAATCGGCATCCTCATCACCGATCACAACGTCCGAGAAACCCTCGAAATTACCGATCGAGCCTACATCATGCGAGACGGCCAAATTTTAGCCTCCGGGGCTGAAGAAGAACTCTACAGTAATCCTTTAGTGCGTCAGTATTACTTAGGCGACAACTTCGTGCGATAGTCTTTTGAAGGCATTCCCCATTGCCATAATTTTAGATTTGAGATGTTAGATTGAGGAGCAAACTGCAAAAAGCCCAAACTATGAAAATAGCAATATCCAATTCTTTGAATCCCATCAACTGGCTGCCGAGAATTTCAGTAATGGACTGGTACATTACCAAAGAACTAATCGGGCCATTTCTCTTTGGCGTCGGACTCTTTACATCCGTCGCCGTCACAGTTGGAGCTTTATTTGAATTAGTCCGCAGAGTAGCAGAATCCGGCCTCCCCTACAGCGCAGCCATAGAAATTTTTCTCCTGCAAATTCCCTACTTCGTAGTATTGGCTTTCCCCATGTCAATGCTGCTAGCAACCTTAATGGCCTACAGCCGAATGTCCAGCGACAGCGAACTTATCGCCCTTCGCAGTTGCGGAGTTAGCGTTTACCGATTAATACTGCCTGCTGTGATCATGAGTTTAATTGTTGCAGGCTTAACTTTTGGTTTGCAAGAGTTAGTTGTACCCGCCGCCAGCTACAGAGCAACTCTGACTTTAGACAGAGCCCTCAAGCGAGAAAAACCGACATTTCAAGATAGAAATATTATCTACACAGAATTTCGCAAACCAGAAAAAGGCGGCGACGAAATCCTGGCCCGCTTTTTTTATGCAGAACAATTTGACGGCCAACAAATGAAAGGTTTAACAATTATCGATCGCTCCACCCCAGGCCTCAATCAAATCGTTTCTTCAGAATCAGCTACTTGGAATCCCTCAGAAAATACCTGGGATTTTTTCAACGGAACCGCTTATATAGTAGCTCCTGATGGCTCTTACCGCAATATAGTTAGGTTTCAACACCAGCAATTGCAACTCCCCCGCACGCCCTTAGATTTAGCGGCTAGAGCGCGGGATTTCAAGGAAATGAACATTGCCCAAGCCTTAGAGCGTTTGGATATCCTTAAAAACAGTGGCGACGAACCGCAAATTCGCAAATTAAAGGTGCGAATTCAAGAAAAATATGCTTTTCCTTTCGTGTGCATGGTATTTGGTTTAGTGGGAGCAGCTTTGGGAACTCAACCGCGCCGCTCCGGCCGAGGAACGAGTTTTGGTATTAGCGTAGTTGTGATTTTTACTTACTACGTATTTTCTTTCATCACCAGTTCTATGGGCGTGAAAGCTGTTTTGACTCCGATTCTTTCGGCTTGGTTGCCGATCGTGTTTGGCTTGGGAATCGGGGGATTGTTGTTGGTGCGGGCTGCCGCTAGGTAAGTTTTACCGCTAACATTGGGAAATGGGTAATTCAGAACTTTTACTGCAATTCGACTGCCTTCGGTTCCTTTCCCTTCGACTACGCTAAGGAAAACTGAATTCGAGGGGCAGAAACAGCGTAGCCTAAGTATTGGGAATTAATAATATATTTTTCGTAGCCGAACTTCCTTCATTTAAGGATTAGAAAAAGTATTGATTTCGCCGCCGCCAATGTAGCGTCCTGGAGCCAGGGAGCGGGGTGTAGCAAAAGTTGGAGGTTGAATGGGCTGCACGCCCTGATTTGTATTTTGGGGAACAACTCCAAAGTTAGGCTGCTGTGGCAAATTAAGCTGACTCGGTGGAGGTGTTTGAAATTGAGAATTCGCTGAATTGGGAGAGAATTGAGGGCTAATTATCTTGCTTCCTCCAATCCCACTCGGGAAGGGAGATGGATCGACATTTGGAAGTAGAGGTGTTGGCGAAGGTATGGCTACTGGAAGTGCCACAGGTTGAACTTCAGGTGCGAAGCCTGAGCCAGATAAATTAGTTTGGTAGGGATTTTTCGGCAAAGCCACCGTTGCAGCCCCTGCATTAATTTCGGGAAGGCTCGGTACTCGGGAAGTTAACCCCGCTAATGATTCAGGGACTGTCGCTGTCGGTTTTAAGAATTCTTGAGATTCCTTGCTCACAGTATTTGTCGGAGCCACAAGTGGGAGAAGTGCTGTGGGAACATTCACTGGATTGGCTCCACTTTGAGCTGTAGCGGTCGTTGGGAGCAAATTTGTGGCATTTCCTGCTGCCGGATCAGAAGCCGGTCGATCGAGCAATTTAGCCGAGTCTGCTGTTTTTTCAGCCGAAGCCGCCGTTGGCGAAGTGTTAGCAACGACGTATTTTTTCATAGCTGCTTGCAGCGGACTCAAAGGCAGAGAATTTTCGTTTTGTTTATCTGAATTAGCATTACTCGACGCCTGCGATAAAGTTGCTGTCGCTGTACCCCCAGACTCAGGCTTGATCGTTGTTATCCCGGAAGTTAGTCTCCCGCTGCTAGATAAACTCAACGCTGATGTTGCGTTTGAACTTGGCAAGGTGGAATTTTGGGGGTTATTGTTTCCGGCCTCGACAGCAGAATTTGCTAAATTTGACAAGGAGAAAAGTCCGCTGCTTCCTACCCGCTTGGGGGCTAAAGATGGCTGAGGAGTTTCTAAGTCCCGATCTCGAAGTTCCTCGAATAAACCTTTGCTTTTTACTACTGATGAATTTAACAAGTTCAGTTCAGAAGCAGTAGAGCCATTAAACTGATTGACTAGCACTGGTGAGCTGTCGATTTCAGCCGCAATGGCGGTATCTTCAGCAGATAGTCCCGATAGCGAAGCTGGAGTGTTTGAGGCTGGTTCTTCTTCCCCATCTATACTCAACCTTTCTGGATTTACAGAGACCTCCCAGATAAATAACCCCCCCGCACACAGCACGGCTAAGGGAGCCCAAACGGCGGGTTGCGTCCAGTGGCGCAACCGCGCTATTAGATAGCGGACAGATGTAGGAAATCGCTTAAAAATTGACATAGTTTTTCTTCCTTCCGAGCGTGCGGATTTAAAACTATTTTTCCTAGTCTACCACATCAATCTTGATTATTTTTGCTATGCGGGGGTAAGTGCGATCGGGAGCATCTCGGTTTGGCTTTTACTGTCGGTGTGCGATCATCGTCCGGCTGGCTATATTTATAGACTTTGCTGTGCGGGACGGATCGCACTCCCAAAAAACGCTTTTTACTTTCTGCCCAGATGCTCCGAGTACGATCAAACTTTTGATTGAAAGTTGCGAAAGCTCAATGCAACCGGTGAAAATCCATAAAGCACTGGTAGAAATATGTCTTGCTTTCCTTAAATCAAGGGGCATAAGATGATAAAATTTTATGGATGCTGTGTTAGGGCTGCCGGGTCTGTCAGCCGATCGACCTCAAACCAAAATGTCAAGGTAAAATTGGCAATTGCTGAGAACAACACGAATAGGAAAGTTGAGAGGAAATTAATGAAAAAAGTAGTTGAAGTATTAGTAAATCGGGAACAACTAATAGATCGATCTCTGGAGATTGTGCTGTCGAAAATCTCAGAAGCCATAGCAGAACGCGGACTTTGTACGATCGCCGCAGCGGGCGGAAGCACACCAGAACCGCTCTACAGAGCGATCGCAGCCCAAGACCTGGCTTGGGACAAAATTCACGTTTTCTGGGGCGACGAACGCTACGTTCCCCCAGAACACCCAGACAGCAATCAAAAAATGGCGCGACTCGCATGGCTCGATCAAGTGAATATCCCCGCCAGCAACATTCACCCCATGCCCACAAGCGCCGGCGACCCCGCAGCCGACGCTGCCGCGCACCAAACCGAATTGCAGCAGTTCTTCAAAGTATCAGAGGGCGAGTTTCCTGCCTTCGACATCATTTTATTGGGCATAGGAGACGACGCCCACACAGCCTCTCTATTTCCCGGCACAGCAGCCTTGGAAGTCCGGGATGCCCTAGTAACTGTCGGTAACAAAGACGGTCAACCCCGCATTACCTTTACAGTCCCCTTAATCAACCGGGCCCGGTGCGTCATATTCATGGTCGCAGGAGCCAGCAAACAACCCGCCCTAGCTCAAATTTTTGCCCCCGCAGCCGACGAAATGACCTATCCCGCCAGACTCGTTGAACCAGAAGGCGAACTTTGGTGGCTGCTCGATGCGGCGGCTGGCGAAGCAGTAAAATAGCCGACAGAGCCGCAAGCGTGCCAACACAGTCAGCATTATCACTAACTCAATCTTGCCCATCACAGCTAACGTCACAGCGTCAGCTCAGTTGCTAGTATTAGCGAAGCAATATAAGAATTGTGGCGGTTAAAGTTAAAATTTGACCATATACACGAGTATTTTTATGAGGCTGATTTGAAAATCTGGCCGATAGCAAGGAGAAATCGATGATTGTCTGTCCCAATTGCAATCACCAGAACCCCGACGGGGCCAGCCAGTGTGAGGCTTGCTACACGCCTTTACCTGTTACCGCAAGTTGCTCGAACTGCGGTGCAGCAGTTCAGACAGATGCAGCATTTTGCGGTCAGTGTGGCTTTAACTTGCGTCCGGGTTCCATAGTTCCAGAAGTTGAGGTGACAGTACCGTCCCCCTCGCCTGTAGGCCCGACAGTGGTATCCTCACCGGCGCCGGATTTAATGCCACCCGATCCCCTGATGCCAATGGAACCTCTAGTTACCCTGAATAAGGGGCTTAACTTGGAAAAAACTCCTGCCAGCATTCCGACGATTCCAGATCCCCCGCCTTTGCCCTCGGTTCCTGTTACAACTGAATCGGTGGCAACACCAGTAACTATCTCTCCTCCGGTTCCGGGCCTACAGCCAGCAGGTGTAGCTAAAACTCAACTGCAACAGCAGTCGGCGCGCCTGCTACACGTTCAGACAAATACCCCGATGGAATTGCCTCACAGTCTGGCTGTGGTTCACATAGGCAAGCCAAATGATTTAGTGCCGCCGGATATTGATGTTTCGGGATTTGCTAATTCTGAGATAGTTTCTCGGGTACACGCAAATCTCCGGGTGGAGGGAGATGCTTGCTACCTAGAAGATGTAGGCAGTTCCAACGGCACTTACGTCAACAACACTCCGCTACCCAAGGGAAACCGCCACCGGTTGCGACCGGGAGACCGCATCTCTCTGGGCAAAGGAGACCTGGTTACGTTTTTATTTCAAATCTCTTAGAGCGAGTTTGGATTGGGCGATCGAAAGTCTAAAATCTAAAATCGCATCTTGAGGCGCTCTACCAAAACTCAATGCAGCCAATGTGATTAAGCTGACCTTGCTACATCCACTCCAGTCTATACCCGTCCGCAGTTGGATCTTTGAAGACGAGCAGGTCGTCCGGATCGGGCGTTCGACCGAAAACCACGTCGTTCTTTTTAGCGCTGTGGTTTCTCGTCGCCACATCGAATTGCGGCGCAGCGGCATAACTTGGGAACTGATCAATTTAGGTACCAACGGCACTTACCTCGATGGTAAGCCGATCGCTAAGGTTCCCATTGTGGACGGTCTGATCGTTCACTTGGCTCGCTCTGGGCCGAAAATTCAAATCAACGTAGGCCCGAATCAGTCCTCAGTCCAGTTAGGACAAATTAGCGTCAAGCCTAGGGAGGCTAAGGAAATTCACGCTCCATCGGGCGGCGTGCACATTAGCACGATTCCTGTTCCCGACCACAAAGAAGTTGGCACTTCCAGGGAAGAGGAGGAGTTAACCCAGGCCGATAATAATCGCCATTATTCGGAAGAAGAATATTAAATAGGCTTCTTTGGACGATCGACATTTTTCAAAGGCGGCACTCAGGAGTTTATTTATGAGTACATCACCACAGATTGTTAGGCGCAGCGAACTGCAGGGCCGCCGCACCATCGACCGCAGAACGGCGGAAGAGGTCGGCAGGGTAGACCGGGTTTGGCTCGATGCTCACTCCCAGCGGGCGATCGGCTTTACTTGCAAGTCGGGACTTTTGGGCAGCAAAAAAACTTGGTTCGCTTGGGCACAAGTTGATACGGTGGGGGAAAATGTTTTTGTCACCATTAACCCGGAATTGCCGGAATTGCATCAGCCGGAACAAGCTGTTTGTCCGATCGGGCTTGAGGTGCTCACGGACGCTGGAAATCAGGCAGGTGCAGTGGTTGACTACCTATTTGATGCCCGGACGGGTTCAGTCACCCACTACCTATTTAAATCGAGCGGCTGGCGCGGTGTTTTAGACGACATTTACTTGTTACCTGTGGCAGCTATTTCGACCATTGGCAGCAAGCGGGCGATCGTCTCTGAAGCTGCTGTATCGGAACCAGTGCAGTACGCGGAGGGACTGCACAAAAAAGTCGGTCTGGTAGCAGAGTTTTTACACGAAGATTTCGACAGAACTCTCAAAAATGTGGCCGGTGTGAAGCGGGGCGCTCAAAGTCTGGCGGAAAAATTCCAAGATAAAGCTCTCGAAGTCAGGGATGTAGCTCAAGAAAAAGTTGCAGAGTTGAAACGGCAAAGGCAAGAATCTGTCCAGCCAGAGGCGAAACCGGAGCCGCCTGACTCAGATTTAAGCTGAAGTTTGGCATTCCCGCTCGTCGGGGGACTAATTGCCGATCGCATTTTCGGGTGGCGCGCGCGAGGAAGGTCGATCGGTATTTTCGCTATGAGAGATTGATGCGTTGTCGCGCTTAAAATTCCAGTGCTGCTCAAAGCATTGTATTTTAAAGGTATCGCATCAATAAGGAAAATGTTAGCAACTCAAAATGACCTATGCTGTTTGATACAATCAACAAGTATTTTATCTAGAGACCCCAGGATTAATAATTGGTTAACTTCTTTCTTTATAAACAGCGAGTCCTTGAGCAGTGGCTGTCGCCCGATCGAAAAGTCGAATCAGCGGTGCAACCAGCGCGGGTCTGAGTTAAATTCTCTGGTTCATCAGCGGGAAAAGGATTATTTAGCCGATCGAATTGAGCGGCTCACCCATCGGCAGAATCGCTCCCTCACAGACCACATTAATCAAGCGGTTAAAACCGCCGTCCATCACTGGGAAGTTCACCCGACTAATCACATCGTGTTTGCTTGTTACCGAGGACCGCAAAAATTTGCGCCTGCGCCAAAAGCTCACCCTCAAAAGTTGCTTCAAATGCCTCAAGCAGCCAAAAGTTCAACTTTTACGGCAGATAGAGGGAATAGGGGCGCACTGACGACGCCTTTAAAAAGCAAATTTTTTGCACTTTTCTCCCAAAAAATCTCTCTGGAAGTATCCCCGTTTCAGTCTGGCGGTGGAGTGTCAAAACATCAGTGATTACCTTAACTCTTTTACATCCTATCCAGTCTGTCCCAGTTCAAAGTTGGTGTTTTGAATCAGAACCGGTGGTTCGGATCGGTCGATCGAACGACAATGATGTAATTATTTACAGCGCTGTAGTTTCCCGCCACCACGTAGAACTGTGGAATCACGCCCAGGGCTGGGAAATTATTAATTTTGGTGCTAACGGCACTTATGTAGATGATAGACCGATCGCTCAGGTGTCCGTTGTGGACGGTATGACAATTCGCTTGGGCAATTCCGGGCCAAAAATCAGGATTCGGGTGGCCACCACGAATCAACCGGGCAACATCATCAAGCCACCGCAGCGCGAACTCCGCCAAAAGGACGAAGTTTCAAAAGACAGGTCAACAGCTTGGCCTGGGGGCGTGGGAATCCTCGAAGACGATGAACTTGGGGGGCTGACTCAAATCGATCTTGACTGACAGGCCGCTATCTATCTATCTATCTATCTATCTATCTATCTATCTATCTATCTATCTATCTATCTATCTATCTATCTATCTATCTATC
>NZ_JAUBQQ010000052.1:23374-42228 GCF_036701335.1 Microcoleus sp. Pol12B5
CTATCTATCTATCTATCTATCTATCTATCTATCTATCTATCTATCTATCTATCTATCTATCTATCTATCTATCTATCCCTGCTGGCTAGTTCCCACAAAGCGACAGATGCCCAATTCGAGCGTCTAACTAAATATTGTGGTAAGTAGCCTGATTTGTGCCTAAATATCCCTATACATTAATTAACAGGTTATCTAGTAGGATGTCAGCCTTCTAAAGATAAGATTGGGGGGAGATCGATCGATGTTAGCTCACTTTCGCTGTTTGCCCAGCGGCGGTAATCTAAGAGCAACTGGTGCATCAACCGCTGTTTGACGCTCAGCAGTACGCTTTTGAGCAAAGCATTCCCCGTTGCTTCTAAAATGGGTTTGGGCGTCAGCCAAAACGGCGGCGGTAATTCTACTTGCACTTCCAAATCCGCTTTTCCTTTCAAGTATGCTACCCCGCTGCTTTGGTGTACACAAAGCTTTCCTTTGAGATTGAGAGCAAAGCGATCGTTTATATAACCCACGCCACGAATTTCGCAGGCCACGGACTCCAAATTGATTGTGCCATCCGACTCAGACCACACCCTCATGTCTACTGTGGGTTGAATGCTCAGCATCATAAATTGTAACGGTCGCATTTTCAGGCGGAAACAGTCATCGCTTAGCTGTTGTGTGCGACTTTGATCCACCAGGGCGTTCACCAGTCGTCTGGGTTGGCGTAGATAATGTTGAATGGGAACCCGTTCCTCTGGTACGGCGATCTCAACGGATTGGGAAGCATTAAAGCGGATATACATGAGAAAATATCAAAATATAGGATTCCTAAGCATATCTTAATAAACTATCACCTTTTTTAAGGTGACATAAGTCGCGAACCCAGCAATGTCATCCGAGAAATCACTGATAAAAGCTTTCGGGACATCGCTAATTTTTCATCATACTTCGTAGCTGATGAGAGTAAAGCAAACATTTGTAACCTAAAATTGCCTCTAAATGAAAATTTCTATCGCACATCTCGGCCCTGTTGGTACAAATGCAGAAACAGCGGCTCTAGCTTATGTCAATTGGTTGAGCCTGGAAACTAACTTGGAATGCACCCTGTGTCCTTATTCCACCATTTCCCAAGCGCTAGAGGCATCTGCCATAGGGCAGGTTGACTATTCAGTTGTGCCCGTCGAAAATTCGATCGAAGGCAGCGTGACTGTCACCTTAGATACACTCTGGCGACTCGATCAACTCCGCATTCAACACGCCTTAGTTTTGCCAATTTCCCACGCCTTAGTGTCTAATGCCAAAAATTTTAACGAGATTCAAAAAGTTTACTCTCACCCGCAAGCGCTAGCTCAGTGTCAGGTATGGTTGGGGCAGTTTATTCCCTCAGCTCAATTAATTCCGGCGAATTCTACGACGGAAGCATTGCAATATCTGGAAGATAGAAATGTAGCAGCGATATCTTCGCCAAGAGCGGCTGAACTTTACAATTTGCCAGTGTTAGCTCACCCCATTAATGATTATCCCGATAATTACACTCGCTTTTGGGTACTCAGCAGGAATGGTGGAGAAATCGCCAACGTAGAACCAGGGGAGCACTCATCCCTTAAATCCAGCACAACATCTGCTGCTAAGTTGATCCTCGATACTTCACCGTCTAATTGCACCCATACCTCACTAGCTTTTAGCGTACCTGCCAATATGCCAGGAGCACTGGTAAAACCTTTGCAAGTATTTGCCAGTCGTGGTATTAATTTAAGCCGGATTGAATCTAGACCGACTAAACGATCGCTCGGAGAATATATTTTCTTTATGGACGTTGAGGCTAACGCCTGCCAAGCATTTGTTAGATCAGCACTGGAAGAATTAAAAAATCACACCGAAACTTTAAAAATCTTTGGTTGCTACAGCTTACTGTCAGTAGTATAATTTATTTTTATGTACTATACTTTTTAAGTAAAACTTAGGAGGCTGGCGAAATGAATGCTGATGAACTTCTCAAGCGATACGCAGCCGGAGAAAGAAATTTTCATGAAACCAACTTGAAAGAGGCTTCTTTGCGAGAAGCTTTCCTAATTCATATTAATCTAGCCTGCGCGAATCTCAAAGAAATAAATTTTGCTTTGGCTAACCTAGGGCAGGCAAACTTAATAGGTACCAACCTCAAGAATGCTTGCCTTGTGATGACAAAACTGAATGGGGCAAACCTGAGCCGAGCAGATCTAAGTTTCGCAAGATTAACAGGAGCTGACCTGATTGAGGCAACACTGAAAAACGCAAACTTGAGCGACACCAAAATGATCGGTGTTGATTTGAGCCGATCCTCATTGTACGCCGCCAACCTAATGGAAGCAAACCTCATAGATGCTTGCTTGGACAATACAAACCTCGAGAAAGCCAATTTAATTTAAGCGAGGCTAAACTGCGGGGAGCGAGTTTCAGAACAGCCAACTTGAGAGGCGCTTTTTTGTGTGAAAGTAACCTTGAGGGCGCAGATTTGAGAGGAGCTGACTTGAGGGGTGCTAATTTGAGCGGGGCATTTTTGTGTGGCGCTAATCTCGAAGGAGCTAAGCGAGATAAGAAAACAATTTTCAGTGGGACAATACATTTTTGCGTCAGACAAGTTTGAGTTCACGCAATATATAACCGGAGAGTCCGACAACTAAGGACTAAAAAATATACTATTGACTTGGCTGAAAGTGAAGTCTATTTGCTGCTGTACCTTAGCAAAATGAAGCTGCATCTTGAGGATCTCTTTCTTGGAATTGGCTTGAGCAATCTTACTTTCCAAAGCCAGCAAGTTGCGATTGAGAGTTTCTACTCGCACAGTTTGGTAGTCTAAGTCAATTTTTAGTTCTGCGGCCTGATCGACTTGAACCTGCTGGCGAACTACGGCGATGCGGATTGAATTCTTATCCTGTGTCTGAAGAGCTAGCAAAGCTCGCTGCTGCCACTGGTTGGCTTGAGATTCAGCTTGATTGTACAGCCACTGAATCCGCAGTTGGGCGGAAATCGCACTGGCAACAGCCTGACGCAGTTTTTTGAGAGGTTCCTGAATTTCTAAGATTAATAGTTCCCAAAGATTCATCAGTTCGCTGGTAAATTCTTCCCGTTCTACAGAGGCTACCAGTGCTTCTAATAGCAAGAAATTTGGTTGCATTTGCTGCGTAATTGTCTCAAATATTAACTGTGCTTCGGCCATTTGCCGATCGTAATTTTTTTCTGAGACTGCACCGGATGAGTGCTTTAATATTTTTTCCGTGCTGTCTACCTCAGCTTCTGCATCTGAACTTGAAGCTACAAATGCCTGTAACTTTTCGCGGGCGATCGAATTAAGCCTTTGTCGAAGAAAATCGCAGGCCGCCCGCTGCACTGGCCCTGTTTCGCTTTGACAAATCTTGATGACTATTTTTAAGCCAGCATCGCCGTAATTCAGTGTCTCTCTCAGGGCGGCAATTCGATGTTCGTTGACAGAACTAGACAGCCGATGTTTAACTCCTGCTAGTCCGCCAAGCACTACACCGCCCACAGGAGGTGGCAGTTGACCGCCTCTAACTGCATCGTATGGTTTCGGTTGGCCGTGATTTTCTAACACAAGCATTTACTGCTATAAGGAACCTATCCGAACCTGTTTGAAGTTAAGAATTGAACAGATACCAGTTCGCAAAAATAATGGAACTGTAAGCGCGCCATCCAAACTCTTAGTTCATCAGTAAATCAAAAATCAAAAATCGAAAATCGAAAATCGAATGATTTGTGTGTAATTCTTTCTGCAATGCAGGTCAAATAGATCGTATTTTTTCCTAGGCCAATTGGCTACTTGAGTGTATCTTTCAGTACAGTCCTTGCTGCCAAGTGATTGCGAGTAGAAGTCAAAATTTCGGTTTCGCGTTCCAATCTCGCAGCAGTATCTTGCAATTCTAAAAGAGTTTGCTGTTCTGTCGCTGCGCCGTAAAGGTAGCTGGCTACCCAGTACGACAATTCTGTAGGCAAACTGGGAATGTCTTCGGGCAGGTCGATGGGCTGATCCATCAATTTGCTGGAGAGGCGAACTACATCTCTCAGCAGTTGTTCGACATCTTTTCCCAAAGGCCTGAGGTCTTGTTGCGGCGGTTCGTCTTCGATCCATTCTACTAGACCGACTAAATACGGTTTTTCCCGAACGGCGTCCAGGACTCGGAACCGCTGCTGGCCGAGAGTCATAATTTTCATGCGATCGTCGGGCAGGCGCTGGCAGTGAATCACTTCGGCGCAACAACCAACGGCAGAGACTTTGTTTTGGTTGGGGTCCCACATGAGTACACCGAAACGCCGATCACCCTCCAGAATCGTATTCATCATGATTCGATAGCGAAACTCGAAGATTTGCAGTGGGAGTGGCCTACCTGGAAATAGAACCACTTCCGGCAACGGAAATAAGGGGAGTTCGCGAACTGCTACAGAGGAAGAGGATGCCATTGTCGCTCAAAAGTGACGGTACTTGCGCTTATTTTTCTTACTTTAACTGATTAAAGGCAATTCGGGGGCAGGAGCGATCGGGCTTTTGCGCTGGCAACGGGATCGACGGCTCGCTATCTCCGGTGCTGGAAGCTTGACAAAGGCATTATTTCGTCAAAATGTTAAATATACCTTTTTGCTAAACTCAGTGCTGCGGAAGGCGATGATAGCGACTGCTAAAGGATGGTTTTTGTAGTGAATACCCCTTAATTAAGAATAATTATTTAAGTTCGTGCCGGAGCAGAAATTATTGCTGATTAATAACTAATAACTCATATAGCAATTGCCAAGACGGTTAGAACGTTGTCAATGGCTGAAACGATTGATTTTCTTCCTTCTTCCTTCTTCCTTCTTCCTTCTTCCTTTTTCCTTTTTCCTTCTTCCTTCTGCTATAACTAATGACTAGGAAAATTTCAACAAAAAGAAGGAACAATTTATTTAATCTTTGTTCCTTCTTTCCGAGTTTTCGATAAGTCAATCTACAGCTTGACTTCGATATCTACGCCGGCTGGCAAATCCAGTTTCATCAAAGCGTCAATTGTTTTGGCCGACGGCTGGTGAATGTCGATAATCCGGCGGTGCGTACGGGTTTCAAAGTGTTCGCGAGAATCTTTGTCTACGTGGGGCGATCGCAGCAAGCAATAAATCCGCCGTTTTGTCGGTAGGGGAATCGGGCCGATCGCTGTGGCTGCTGTCCGATTTGCTGTATCTACAATCTTTTCGCAGGATGCGTCTAGAATTCTGCGATCGAAAGCTTTGAGGCGAATGCGAATTTTTTGCTGTTGAATTGTTGCCATTTTTGTTTCTTGAATTTTCTAGGTTCAGTTTATTTTTAGTCATTAGTCAGCAGTCATTTGTTATTTGTTATTTGTTATTGAACATTTAACCCATAACTACTAACAACTGGCCACTAACCTATAACTACTCACTACTCACTAAATAGCAGAAAAGCCTATTGACATTTGGTGGCTTTTCTGCTATTTAGGCTGTTATGCGAGTCCTACTTGAGGATTTTGGAAACAACGCCGGCGCCGACGGTGCGGCCGCCTTCGCGGATAGCGAAGCGCATTCCTTGTTCGATCGCGATCGGGTGAATCAACTCCACGGTCATTTTGATCCGGTCACCGGGCATCACCATTTCTGCTTCAGTACCGTCATCAGCCGTGAATTGTGCGATCGTGCCGGTCACGTCAGTGGTACGGACGTAGAATTGAGGGCGATAGCCAGAGAAAAAGGGCGTGTGCCGGCCGCCTTCTTCCTTCTTCAGGATGTACACTTCAGATTCAAACTGAGTGTGAGGCAGGATGCTTTTCGGCTTGGCAATCACCATTCCGCGTTCAATATCCGCCTTTAAAATCCCCCGCAGCAGTAGACCAACGTTGTCGCCGGCCAAACCTTCTTCCAGAGACTTGGTGAACATTTCCACACCAGTCACTGTAGTGCTGCGAGTGTCCTTAAGACCCACCAATTCTACTGTTTCGCCGACTTTGATGGTTCCGCGTTCGATCCGGCCAGTGGCGACAGTACCCCGACCAGTAATCGAGAATACGTCTTCAACTGCCATCAAGAAAGGCTTGTCAACTTCGCGTTCCGGGGTGGGGATGTAAGCATCTACTTCTTCCATCAGCTTGTAGATTTTGTCAACCCACTCATTTTCGCCCTTGACTGTCTTGGGATTAGCGAGCATCGCTTCGAGAGCTTTCAATCCCGAACCTGTGACGATGGGGATGTCATCGCCCGGAAAATCGTAAGAGCTCAAAAGTTCGCGAACTTCCAGTTCTACCAATTCCAACAGTTCAGCATCATCCACCATGTCTTCTTTGTTCAAGAACACAACCAAGCTGGGAACGCCAACTTGCTTAGCTAGCAGGATGTGTTCGCGAGTTTGAGGCATGGGGCCGTCTGCTGCTGACACTACTAGAATGCCACCGTCCATTTGAGCTGCACCGGTGATCATGTTTTTCACATAGTCAGCGTGTCCGGGGCAATCTACGTGAGCATAGTGCCGACCTGTGGTTTCGTATTCCACGTGAGCAGTATTAATCGTAATACCCCGTGCTTTTTCTTCTGGCGCAGCGTCGATGTCGGCGTAGTTCTTAGCCTTTGCTTGACCTAGTGCAGAGAGAGTCATCGTAATCGCGGCGGTCAAAGTTGTTTTGCCGTGGTCAACGTGACCGATCGTGCCGATGTTTACGTGGGGTTTATTCCGTTCAAATTTTGCGCGTGCCATTCTTGATCTGTTCCTTGTTTTTTTTAGCGATTTTAGACTTGAGATTTTAGATTTTAGACTTTGGATTCAATCCAAAATCCAAAATCTAACATCCAAAATCATTAGTTCCCTTTGTTCTTAGCGATAATGGCTTCAGCCACGTTTCGCGGCACTTCTTCGTAATGGCTGAATTCCATTGTGAAGATGCCTCGACCTTGGGTTTTCGAGCGGATGTCGGTGGCGTAACCAAACATTTCTGCTAGTGGAACTTTTACAGAAACTTTGGCTATCCCCTGATCCGTCTCTTGACCTTCGATCTGACCCCGACGCGAGTTGAGGTCTCCGATGACGTTCCCGATGTAATCTTCGGGAACTTCAACCTCTACTTTCATCATAGGCTCTAGCAGCACTGGCGACGCCTTCATCACGGCTTCTTTGATCGCCATTGAACCGGCGATCTTAAATGCCATTTCTGAGGAGTCTACGTCGTGGAAAGACCCGTCTACCATAGTAGCTTTGAGGTCTATCACGGGATATCCTGCTACAATACCTGATTCGCACGCTTCTTTCATCCCTTGTTCTGCCGGGCCGATGTACTCTTTGGGTACAGTGCCACCAACAATTTTGGAGACAAATTCAAAGCCGCTTCCGACTTCGGTGGGTTCTAGTTCGATCACGACGTGACCGTACTGACCTTTACCGCCACTTTGGCGGATAAATTTACCTTCGGCGCGGACGGATTTGCGAATGGTTTCACGGTAGGCTACTTGTGGCTGACCCACGTTCGCTTCTACTTTGAATTCCCGCAGCATCCTGTCTACCAGGATTTCCAGGTGCAGTTCGCCCATGCCGGCGATGACTGTCTGGTTGGTCTCTGGGTCAACGTTGACTCGGAAGGTGGGGTCTTCTTCCGAGAGTGACTGGAGGGCTTTGGAGAGCTTCTCCATGTCTTGTTTGGTTTTGGGTTCGACAGCCACCGAGATGACTGGCTCTGGAATAAACAGAGATTCCAGAATCACTGGCGCTCCTTCTTCGCAGAGGGTGTCGCCGGTGAAGGTGTCTTTCAAACCCAAGGCTGCTCCCAAGTCTCCTGCCCGCAGTTCCTCAACTTCTATCCGATCATCCGCTTTGAGGACAATTAAGCGAGAAACCCGCTCTTTTTTGTCTTTGGTGGAGTTCAGGACGTAGGTTCCTTTTTTGAGGATACCGGAGTAGACGCGAACAAAGGTCAGCCGACCGTAGGGGTCAGCCATGATTTTGAAGGCCAGGGCTGACAGCGGGGCGTTGTCGTCGGCAAACCGCTCTGCTGTGTCGCCGTTGGGTAGGAGTCCTTGAATTGGAGGAACTTCCAAGGGCGACGGCAGATAGTCGATGACTGCATCCAACAACAACTGAACGCCTTTGTTTTTGAAGGCCGAACCGCACAACATGGGGACGATCGTACCTTCGACAGTACCCTGACGCAGGGCCAAGCGGATTTCGTCTTCCGTTAACTCTTCGCCTTCGAGGTATTTCTCCGTTAGGGCGTCGCTGGTTTCTGCTACGGACTCGATCAGCTTGGTGCGGTATTCTACGGCTAGATCCTTTACTTCATCGGGGATTTCTACTTCCTCGATGTCGGTTCCCATGTCGTTGTTGTAGATATAGGCTTTCATGTGCACTAAGTCTACAATTCCCCGAAAGTTTTCTTCACTGCCGATCGGGATTTGGATGGGTACGGCGTTCGCTCTCATTCGATCGCGAATTTGGCCGTAGACTTTGTAGAAGTTTGCCCCCATCCGATCCATTTTATTGACGAACACGATCCTCGGTACTTTGTACCGATCAGCTTGTCGCCAAACTGTTTCGGATTGTGGCTGCACTCCCCCTACCGAGCAGAACACTGCGATAACTCCGTCGAGCACTCGCATCGAGCGTTCGACTTCGATCGTGAAGTCTACGTGTCCGGGAGTGTCGATGATGTTGATTTTGTAATCTTTCCAACTGGTGGTTATAGCAGCGGCAGTAATCGTAATTCCCCGCTCCCGCTCTTGCTCCATCCAGTCAGTGACTGCTGTTCCCTCGTGCACTTCACCCATTTTGTGAACCATGCCTGAATAGAACAGAATTCTTTCAGTTGTTGTTGTTTTGCCCGCGTCTATGTGGGCTGCGATGCCGATGTTGCGAGTTTTTTCTAGCGGGACGGTACGTGCCACAGCTACCTCCTTAATCTTGTGTTGCTGTTATAATACTATTATACTACACAGTAACCCTATTTTGCACTCCCCAGTGACTTACAAAAGTCTCTGGAGCTTATTGTTACATTTTAATATTTTTTGCAAGATTTGTTTACAAAAATATTAAGGATGCGACATGGAGGATTCAGAGAGTGCGTGAATTTTGATTGCGTGAATTTTGATTTGGGGAGTTTTGAGTTTGCTTCACCAATCGCAACTGCGCCAAGAGAAGCAATCTCAACACTCAAAACTTACACTTTCCAATTTCTCACCCGATGCTTTTATATCGAACGATCGCGCTCTTCTCCATGCCCGTTGTTGCAGTTAGTAGCGGTAGTGAGCAAAAGCCTTGTTAGCTTCAGCCATACGGTGAGTTTCTTCGCGCTTGCGAATAGCACTCCCTGTTTCGTTAGCTGCATCCATCAGTTCGTTGGCTAGCTTGGCTGCCATCGAGCGTCCGGTGCGGGCGCGGGCAAATCTGATCAACCAGCGGAGGGCGAGGGTGGTACCGCGATCGGAACGCACTTCCATTGGCACTTGGTAGGTGGCGCCACCTACCCGGCGGGCTTTGACTTCGACCAGGGGTGTAGCGTTTTTGACTGCTTTTTCAAACAAGTCTAACGGTTCAGCCCCTGTGCGTTCTTGGATGGTTTTGAGGGCGTCGTAGACGATGCTGGAGGCAACGGATTTTTTGCCGTGCTGCATGATCCGTCTCACCATCATGCTTACCAACCGGCTGTTGTAGGTTGGATCTGGTGGAACTGGACGTTTTTGAATAACTGTGCGGCGAGACATAGTTCTATTTGGGATTTTTGATTTTGAATGATTGAGTTTGGGGTTTTGGGATCACATATCGATTTATGACGATCGAGCGTGCAATTGAGCGGCGCGATCGAATTTATTTTTGCTTCCCAACCCCGATGATCGGGCGAGTTCCGTGTTATTTTTTCTCTTTAGGACGCTTGGCCCCGTATTTGGAACGACCCTGCTTGCGGTCTTTCACCCCAGCGGTGTCTAAGGTACCCCGAATGATGTGGTATCTAACTCCGGGCAAATCTTTTACCCGACCGCCCCGGATCATTACTACCGAGTGTTCTTGCAAGTTGTGACCGATCCCTGGGATGTAGGCGGTGACTTCAAAACCAGAGGTCAGCCGTACCCGAGCCACCTTCCGCAGCGCCGAGTTGGGTTTTTTCGGGGTGGTCGTGTACACTCTGGTGCAAACTCCCCGGCGCTGGGGGCAACTCTTGAGAGCTGGCGATTTTGTTTTTTTCTGCGTTTGTTCCCGTGCTGAACGGATGAGTTGCTGAATAGTGGGCATGAGTTACGGCATTTCTAGCTTTTTGCTGAATATAGTGATTTGGCTGTATCCGCACTGAAAGTCCCTTCCCCTCTGGGGGGACGGGATGAATGAAAATAATTATGGGTAAGTGAGGATACCAGACTCTGTATTGTACACGACGCGTGTTTCTTTGGCAAGAAATTTGCGCCACCCGCGCTCAAACTTCCTTCCTTGCTGCAAGTTGGGAGGGGGCGAGCGCAACGGGAGAATGGTATGTGACATCCTACAATTTAGGCGCAACTATAATGATTTTCACAGCCGTCAGCAAAATTTATGACGATCGCAATATCGCGCTTTTTCGATCAAATTACCATTGTGAGGAGAAGTGCATTAACTCCAGCCTGCGATCGCATCACAGTCTATAGCCGATCTACATCACATAAAGTTATCTAAAATTGCCGGACAATAAGAAATATACATTGAGTTGACGGCAGATGACAACCAAAGCTTATATTCCTGAATATAAAATTTCCGAACTTTACTTGAACATTTGGAAATCCGGTAAGATCGATCGGACTGTACTCCAGCAAATTCAATACGCAATTAATTCTCACAGTTTAAAAAGTTCAGAGGATCGAAAAATTGTCACGAGGCTGCTTTATGCAGTACGGCGGGGATGGGTGTTAGTGATGGACTGAGTTGCTTGGGAGTTTTGAGTCAGGGCGCGAGATTGCTTCGTGACTCCCCGGGCGTAGGTGCGTCAATGAGTTTTGAGATTGCCACCCACTTGCCACCCACGGAGCACAACACACACAGGGTGCATGGGTGGTGATACCAATTTACTATGAAGCTGCATTTAATATAACGCTAAGGATATAGTTCCAACCAAAAAGACATCAGCCTCATTTAGTGTATCTTCATAGTGAATTGGTATGAGCTAAAATCTCATCCATAAAAGTAGACGAATCCCCAATAGATGCACCGCTCTTAAAAGGAAATATTAAGGTAAAAGGATAGGGTATGTTTAATTCTACAGAACTGCTGATCGAGGCTTTCATCGAACAACTTCAGAACGGGTACAGCCGCACTTACGGAGGCTACAAATCAGACTATGCTGACATTATTGCCTGGGTGGGGGCAATGGCGTTAGAAAACATCGCCAACAGCGATGCTCTTTATCACAATGTAGAACACGCCATTTGCATTAGCTTAGTCGGTCAAGAAATCTTGCGGGGAAAACACATTCGCAAGGGCGGAGTTTCCTGCGAAGATTGGCTGCACTTCATTATTTCTTTGCTGTGCCAAGACATCGGATATGTCAAAGGAGTTTGCCGGCAAGACCAAGAATCAGAAGGATTATATGCTACGGGAAAAGATGGCATGAGAATTGCACTTGCTCCCGGTGCAACAGCCGCTAGCTTAGCTCCTTACCGAGTTGACAGAGCCAAATTGTTTATTGACGAGCGCTTCGGCAACCACAAGCTAATTAATGCTGAGATAATTAAGCAGAACATAGAACAGACTCGTTTCTCGGTGCTTGACGGCAACACTGACGAGGATGCAGGTAATTATTCTAGTTTAGTGCGCGGTGCTGACTTGATAGGTCAGCTCAGCAACCCGCAATATTTGCAGAAAATTGGCGCGCTGTTTTACGAGTTGGAAGAAAGCGGTGCTACTAAAGTTTTGGGCTATCGACATCCGGGCGACTTGCTGCAAAGCTACTCTAAGTTTTACTGGAGCGGCATTTATCCTCACATCAGTGAATCTCTCGGTTACTTGCAGTTGACGCAGGAAGGCAAACAGATCGTTGCTAGTTTGTACGCTAACATATTTCGGATGGAACACCAACGTTGCGATTCTTCTGAGGTTGCTTGATTGCAAAAGTGAGTTCAGCAGTCAGCAGTCAGTTGTCAGTTATCATTGGTTATGTGTAGGTGCTAATAACTAACAGCTCATAACGAATAAAAGAGCACAAATTACCAATTATCACCAATTCCATATTACCTAAGTGTATTTCATCCAAATTAACTAATTTCCTCATCCTTTTCAGAATGATATCTGGGACACAACCAATTACTGGGTACCAAAGAAGGCCATCCCTCCCGCAGCGCTTCCAAACAAACAGCACGCACAGTTAACTGACAGTCAAGCAGTTCTACCCCAGCTTTTTCAACTTGCTTTTTGCCAATTTTTAAAATTGATTCATCGCTAAATTCAAAGGTTTTGTGACACTGAATGCAAACCAGATGATGGTGGTGGTGCAATTCGGGAAAATTCAGTTCGTAATGTTTGTGTCCTTCTGCTAATTCTAGTTCACGCAAAATTCCTATCCTTGCTAATAAATGCAGCGTTCGGTAGACAGTAGACAAGCCTATTCGTTCTCCTTGATTCTGCAAAGTCCTGTATAATTCTTCCGCACTTAAATGATTACCCTGCGGTAGATTTTGAAAGACACTCAAAATAGTTTCTCGCTGGGGAGTCAGGCGGCAGCCTCTTTGGTTGAGTTCGACTTTGAGTGAGTTAGCACTGTATAAATTCATGTCGGAAAAAATAAAAAAGTTGAACGAGGATGGTCATGGATTATCTGTTATTTATTCGTGCTATTTTTTAGATGCTCCTAAAGTATATTTTCCGTGATAATCCATATAACTCTAGACTCTCCCTTTAGTCCAGGGTAATCTGCTCGCCACCTATCCCCTTTGCTAAAAGTGGAACTGAAAAAGTTGTTTTCGGTATTTCTGCGTAATTTTTGTGAAGTTTATAGCAATGTTGCGGATAAGCATTGATAAAACAAGTCTTAGGTTCAAAGTCAGTGCAACCGCTGGCATCTTCAGCACAAGCAACGCACGGGCGCACTGTAAATGTGAGGCGGTAGTCGTTAGTAAAAAAATTCCCATCACAAGGAATTGGATACAAGCGCTTGATTTGATGCACTCCTTCTGACAATGTTACGGACAGACTCCACAAAAATAATCAAAGTGGCAATACATAAATATTAGAAAAAGACAGTCATAAACCACCGAGATACATAGCTTTATCCCCCAACAAGAAGGTAGTGACACCCAGCAAAGCTAGGTGGATGCCCAAGATGGTGGTCACTTTGTGTGCGTCTTCCCATGTGTAGCCAAAGAAAGAAGTTCTTGCTTCGAGGGTGGCTGACCCTTTGAGGGGGTGAAAGATACCGCCGAAGCCGAGAAAGGCTGAGCTGATTAGGTGAATCGCCCTAACGGCGAAGTACGGATCAGTCTCGACAATTTTGCCTCCCGCACCCCCGCCTAAGCCGAGTCTGGCTAGGTTTGGCAACAGGATTAAGCCTTGTTCGTACATGGGCAATTCTGAGTTAAAGCGGGAAAGCTCTAATAGGGTATAGGCTCCCGCCCAGAAGACGATGAGGCCGGCGTGGGCGACGTGGATACCGAGCAAACGGCTGGAAAGGTTGATTAAGTGGGCGTTGCCGACCCACCAGGGAAATGATTTTCCTTCGGCTGGGAAGGATTTTTTTGCCATGCTGGTCACGGCGATTTACCTCTTGAGAAAGATGTCAGTGGAGTTTTAAGCGATCGCAGATTATTGATATAGATAATCAACAATTTTAGTAGTTTAGTCAAGGGGTATTTGAGAAAAATTTTCACTGATTTGAGTTCAGGTATGTAAATCAGTAGGAAAAAACATCGTTATATCACGATTATGACTGTTTTTGGCGCTTGAGCGGAGTTTGGCTTCTTCTTAGCCAAAATAGCAGCTAAAGGAATACCTCTAAATTTATTGATAAATAATATTATTAAAGAGTATTATGGCTAGAGTATTGTTTAAGTAGGTATCCAATCCTCTCGGAAAAGACCAGGTGGAAAAAGAAATCCGGTACTTTCCTATGGACAAGCTTCTCTAAAAGTACGGTTAGAGGCAGGGCGGTTTCATTCTCACGAAAATCGCGATTTTGTAGGGGTAGTGTCCGCGTGCCTAGCCCCCCACAGGCGATTTCACAGTTTCAGACATGGGGCCAGCCCCTACAAGAGAATGAAACCGCGCGCTTAGAGGGGGGTGTGGGATTGTTTTTTTCCGAAAGAAAAGAGTTAATGCCTACTTGTTGACATATTCATCTCAAACTCCAAACAACTAAGCCTGAGAGCATTTGCTCTCAGGCTTTTCTAGCGGAACTTTTAACTGCTTGTTGCATCTGGCGTGCTAGCTCAAGCAGAGGATTTTGTTTGTTCAGCTACTTGCTCGTTGTTGGGTAACTCCAGGCAATAACCAGCCCCGTATACGGTTTTGATGTACCGAGGATGGCGGGGATCGGGTTCCATCTTGGTTCTCAGGTGTCTGATGTGTACACGAATAGTTTCGATATCGTCGTCGGGGTCGTAACCCCACACTTCTTTGAGAATTTCGCTGGGAGAGACTGTCTGGCCGTGGCGCTGAAGCAAGCAGTGCAGCAACTCAAACTCTAGGTGGGTCAGTTTGACTGTCTGAGCGTACCAAACAGCTTCAAACCTCTCGGGGACAAGGGTCAGCGGGCCGTAATTCAGGATTTCGGAGTGTTTGGCCGCTTGGGGGATGCGGTCTGTGCGTCTTAGTAGAGCTCGCACTCGGGCTAGCATCTCTTCTAGTTCAAAGGGTTTGGTCAGGTAGTCGTCGGCGCCGGAGTTGAAGCCTTCTACTTTGTCTTGAGTTTGACTTAAGGCTGTCAACATCAAGACGGGAATGTCTGAGGTGCGCTCGTCACGCCGCAAACGCTGACATACGGTGAATCCGTCTACTCTAGGCAGCATGAGGTCTAGCATGATCAGGTCGGGGAGCATTTGTATGGCTAGTGCCTGACCTTTGATGCCGTCTTCTGCCTGGGTGACTTCGTAGCCAGCCATTTCTAGGTTGACTGCTACGAGTTCGGCGATCGCCGCGTCATCATCAATAACAAGTATCCGAGGCATCATTATTTATCTCACAGCTAACCGAGTGGCAGATCCTACAGCCTTCTGGGGGTTCCAGGTAACTTTAACGAACAATTTTTTAATTTTAAGCTTCATTAAGGATTATAAGGTTGATTAAGAACTTTCGGGACTCTGTAAATATTCTTGTACTAATTATAAGCCCTAAGAGCGCTTATCAGAAAACTGTTTACCAAAAATCTTGCTGGGGACAGATTTTTGGTCGGAAAGAACAGCCTTAACTTTTGCAGGGTGCGCCTGGGGCTTCACAGGAGCGCCCTAACGGTAGTGCGCGTTTTACATAACCGTGTTAACCGTTAACTGTAATTTTTTTAAGTTAGTTAATTTTGCTGATAAAATTTTTGTGTTTTTGGATTGGTAGGGCCTACTTTTTTGGGTATTGACGGTATTATCAAATAATATTATTATGACTATTTATAAAATAAATAAACGTAAGGATTCAGGTCTAAAAACTTGCGGCTCCAACGCTTGTATGGCAAGGGTTTTAGGGCAAAATAAGGGTTTTTGTCTTTCGTGGTTAATTGTCAATAAACGAGGAGAAGTGACACTTTTTCGTGGTTTATTGAGAATAGAGATTGATTTAGTATCAAGCTCCATATCTAAAGTCTTTGCCCAGCAAGGAGTTCAGTGACCTGAATCCTTACAAATAAACAATGTTGGCACCATTTAATTGTATCATATAAAAGTCAAATAATAAATCCCGCAAACTGAAAGTTTTTGGTCAATTTTTTGCGTGTGGGGCTATTTTTTTTATCGCCCTGGAATCAGCAAAACAACCGATAAAAACAGTTGCATACCTACTGAGAACGAGTTTCCGATCGAGCTGGCTGAGTATTTTTGTTGGGAACAGTCGCCTTAGAGCCTAATTTTTGGAAATAAAGACAGCCGATGGTGGCTAAGAATATTGTGTAAGCGGCTGATTGGACGAGATAAAGTCGATCTCTGTATCCAAACAGTGCTTTGAGAAGCACTCCTGGAAATTGTCTATCGGGCAAAATTTCCCCTGCATTCCACACCATAGGCCCTAAAATACAAGAGTGGACTGGTGCGAGGCGATCGTAATAAACACAAATTGCTGAATATTTGCTATTCATCTGCGACAAAATCCCAGCGGCTTGGTCAAAATGTTTGAGTGCAGATACTGCCAAACCTGCTACGATTAACAGCAACAAAATCCCCATAAACTTGAAAAACAGGCGGATATCAATTTTGACACCCCACTTGAACAATAGCGCGCCAATGATTGCCGCCCCAGTCAAACCGCCCAAAGCACCTAAAGCAGGAGTTAAACCTTGTTGAAATTGAGCGCTGACAAATATAACTGTTTCAAAACCTTCGCGCAGTACCGCAATAAAAATTAAGCCAAATACGCCCCAGCCGGCATTGCTATTTTCTGTCAAAGCCTCTGTAACTGCTCCTTCAACTTCTGCTTTGAGAAAGCGAGCTTGCTGAGTCATCCAAATTAGCATCCAGCTTAGCATTGCGATCGCCACAATGCCCAACACGCCCTCTAATAGCTGTTTAATGACTGGTGCGTAAGGCTGCTCTGAGGTTGATAGTGCTGCGAGCAATCCATTGAAGAGAATACCCACAATACCGCTAGCACCAATGCCGGCTGCGACACCTGCATAAACCCAAGAATTGAGGTGACTTTGCTCGGCTTTTTTGAGGCAAGCTAGTACAATTCCGACAACTAAGGCGGCTTCTACGCCTTCGCGCAGGGTAATTACAAAAGTGGGTATGGCTTCACTAAAATTCATTTTTTATAATCATGGGGCATGGGCATGGGGTATTGGTCATTGGTGACTGGAAATAACCAATAACCAATAACCCATAACAACTAACTAATGATTAAATCAACTATAATCCCGCAGCATTTTTTTCAATTCTACTTGGTGCAATTCTTCTTGCCCAATCAAATTGCGGGCATATTCTTCCAAATAAACGCTGGAGTCTGTCACAACTTCAAGTAAAGATTTATACTTTTTGAGCGCTTTTTTCTCGTGATTTAAACTTTCTTCTAACAAGTCTTTCACCGAGTGTTTGTAGGTTTCTTCGATGGGAGCAATTTTCTGACTAGGATGCCCCTCTAAACCGGTTAGAATTTCTCCTGCTTGTTGGGCGTGGATTAGAGATTCCGTGGCTTGTGCTTTAAAAAACTGCACGATAGGAATCCGGTTTGGCCCTGTCACCATTAGTGAATAGTGGGTATAGCGCACGACACCTGCCAGTTCCCATTCCATGATGGTGCATAGCAGTTCCTGAGTTTTTTTTTCGTCAAGTTCTTTCATTTGTTGTTTTAGAGGTAGAACGCCTTAGAGGGCGCTGTTTATAATATCACATTTAAGTTAAAAATGAAAAGTAAGTGCGATTCGTTTAGTTGAAACCCGAAAGGGGGGAGAGCTAGCAGCGATAGGGTAAACCCATCAGGGTTAGAGTTCGCACTTTAATCCCCTATCGCCGACAACTTACTATCCATGCAGGTGAGAAAACCTAGTCAAGCATATAGCTAAGACAACTAGGAGAAAACGGGAAAGATGAAGGCTGAAACCAACATCATAACTAAAATCCAAAATAAATCAAGTCCTGAGATCATGGTGCGTGATTGAAAGCACACAGAGAACCAGAATCAAATCTGGTTTCCTCTACATAAAGACTGACAACCTTTATGTAAAGCGAGGGTGAACGCGGGCAATCGGGATAGCTGAATACCGACACCGCAAGCAAAAATCCTATAACCGAATCATTACGAAAGCAATGATTCGTGGGGTAGAAGCGCAAGCTAACGAATTGTCGATACAACCGTCGTAATCAATTACCAGAGGATATAAGCTCATCAAAGAAATCTGAACTTCTGGGTCAGGAATATCTGACAAGGGTAAAGACTATCAGGATTTTACTACCGAGATAGCGCACCACTTACAACCCCGGCGGACAGACAAACCCTAACGGATTTAATCAATGGATAGTAGGAACGAAATAATCCTTTTGTATGCTCCTCATAAAATTATTTGTTGAGGTAGGCTGTCAGCCTACAAGCTGCGAAAGGCTGGGGGTTTAAGAAGCCAATACCTAACCTGAAATAACAGGTAATGCCAAAAAAAGGATGGGGTAATGCCCAGGATATGCTGACGTAAGCCGCGAAGGTGATTAAGTCAAAAGGTGTAATTAGTAATGAACAAGCCTAATTCTGATTTGGGAACAAATACAGAGGGATGGAAGGCTATTAATTGGCGTCAAGCCGAAAGATATGTTTTCAAGTTGCAAAAACGCATTTTCGCTGCTTCCCGTTGTGGAGATGTCAAGAAAGTTCGTAAACTTCAGAAGACGCTGATGAGGTCTTGGTCTAATAGGATTTTGTCAGTAAGAAGGGTGACTCAGGACAACCAGGGGAAAAAGACAGCAGGAGTGGACGGGATTAAAAACCTATCCCCAGTAGATCGTCTAGAACTGGCAAGGGAATTAAAACTAACTCGAAAATCCAAACCAACACGAAGAGTTTGGATACCAAAACCAGGGAGTAATGAAAAACGCCCGCTGGGAATACCTGTAATGTATGACAGAGCTTTACAAGCCGTAGTAAAAGCCGCAATTGAGCCGGAATGGGAGGCAATTTTTGAGCCAAACAGCTATGGTTTCAGACCGGGCAGGCTTAGTGGTGCAGAAAACTCCTGAGATGCTTAAGGAGCCTAGAGAATCATAGTTAATGGAGAAAAGGGGCTTGCGCC